>NZ_BMJQ01000015.1 GCF_014643535.1 Aliidongia dinghuensis
GTCGGGATCGCGGTCTGGCTGTAGACGAGGCTGTAGAGCCGCGTATCGCCGGTGCTGGCGAAGGTCGCGGTGCCGAAGTTCGCGAGGCCGATCTGCCCGGTCAGGTCGAGCGTGCCGGCGCGGACCGCGAGCGTGCCGTCGGCCGTGGCCAGCACCGGGGTTGCCGACGCGGCGCCGCCGAAATCCACATACGGCGCCACGATCGACACGCGCGTGCCGCCGACGGAAGTCAGCCCCGCCGCCAGGGTCGGGATGGCCGTCGCGCCGGCCGGCAGCGCCACATATTCGGTCGCATCCGAGACGAAGGACCGGCCGAGGCCGATCGAGACGTTGCCGGCGAAGCCGACGGCGACCGCCACGTTCGTCGGACTTGACAGAGACGGGCCGAGCGAGGCGTCGGCCACGGCGACCGGATCGGCGCCGACCACCAGGCTCGCGATCCCCGAACCGTCGAGCCGGTCGACGGCGAACCGCTCGAAGCCGTACGGATTGCCCGCGATCGCCTGGCCGGGTCGGAGCCCGGCCGGCACGAAGGTGCCGGATTGCTGCAGGATGATCCCGCTGGCCCTGGGCGTCGCCGTCCCTTCCAGGTTCCTCTGGGTGTAAAGGGTTCCCATGTTCGCCGCGGACAGCGTCAAGGTGCCGCCACTCGCCTGCGCGGCACCGCCATGGGCGATGAGCGTGCCGTCATAGAGCAGGCCGCCGCCGCCACCGAGCGTGATCGAGCCCGCATTGCTCCAGACCGGCGTCGGTGCGTAAGCGTGTCCCTCGACCTCGCCGGGACTCCCGGCGAGGTCGAAGGTGCCGGCGGCGCCGGACACGTCGATCACCGAGCCGGCTTGGGCGATGACATAGCTCGAGCCATCGAGCACCGAGACGGACCCGCCCGCCAGCACCTTGCCGGTGCGCGGCACGATCTGCCCGGACGCGGTCCAGACGGGTGTCGCCGCAGGATCGAGCAAGGTCGTGCCCGAGGCGTCGAGCACGCTCGCGGCGCCGAGCCAGACCGAGCTCGTGGCCGGCGTGCTGTCGGCCGCGGCACCGGTCAAGGAGATGCTGCCGCCATGGGCGACGATCGTGCCGAGGTCGGTCAGCTGGTCATAGGAGGTGAGCGAGACGGCGGCCCCCGGATCGGCCAGGATGGCGGCGCCCTGACCGAGCAGGAGCGTTCCGGTCACGCCGGCATAGACGGGCGGGGAGATGGTGAAGTTGCCGCCGGCCCCGTTGGTTGTGCTCCAGCCCATGTATCCGGCGGCGGTCAACGAGAAATTGGCGGCCTGGCGATGATAGGGATCGAGCGACCCGACCGACACCAGCGAACCGTCGGGCCGCGCGCCGCCGGCGCCGTAGAGCTTGGTTCCGGTCGGTGCTGCCAGCAGCCCCGGGAGATTCGGGATGAGGTTCCGCTCGCTGACCGTGACGGTGGTGCCGGCCGTCACGGTCGCGTCATAGAGCGCCGTCAGGTTGTAGGCGCCGAAGCCCTGGCTCGAGAAGAAGCTCGCCGGCAGGACGAGCGCATAGGACGGGGCCGACGCCGGATCGCCGCCGATCTGGATGTCCAGCGTCTGCAGCGTCAGCGTGCCGCCGCCGGAAAAGCCGAAGCCGCGCAAGGCGCCACCGAGCGTAATCGTGCCGTGTGTCGGCTGGCTCTGCGGCAGAGGCGGGGTGCCGTAATTGCCGAAGCCGCCGCTGAAGACGTAGGTCTCGAGCGAGATGCTGCCGCCCTTGCCGACCGGGATGCCGTCCACCGCCTCGAGCACCCCGTTCGGCTGGACATAGCCGCCGCTCGACACATCGAGCACGCTGCCGGGCTTGAGATCGATCGCGCCGGTGACGTCGGAGGCCGGCAGCGAATCGACGCCCTGCGGCCCGTCCGAATTGCCCTGGGTGATGATCGAAATGCTGCCGCCGTTGATGGTCGCAGCGCCGGTCTGCTGGCTCAGGCCGAGGCCGGCATCGTTCACCCATTGCCCCGCCGCGCTGAGGGTGACGCCGGAGCCGACCGTGACGTCGCCGGGAAACAGCAGGTCAGGTGTGGCACCGGTGCTGCTTGTGCCAAGGATATAGCTCTTGCCGGTGATGCTGATCGTCCCGCCCGGTGCCGTCAGGTTGGCATTGACCTGCACGGCGCCGCCGGTGAGCGAGATCGAGCCGCCGGGCCGCACCTTGAGCGGGGCGTTGACCGCGAGATTGGTCGTGGCGTTGAAGCTCATCGCGGAGAACCCTGCCGCGTCGAGGATCGGCGCGGACAGGGTCGAGGTGTACAAAATGTTGCTCGGATCGCTCTGCGACAGGGCTTGATAGGCCGGCGTCAGGAGCGAGGTATCCGCGTTGAAACCGGGCGCAATGGCGTCGAGTTGCGTGCCTCGATCGGCGATGACGATGCTCTGTGTCGTGCTGGGTGCATTCCCCTGCACGGCAGCGAATGGATTGACGCCGCCCGCGAGTGAGGTATCGCCGACCGACAACGAGCCGCCCTTTGGCACATCGCCGCCTTGGACTTGATGCAGGCCGGCCTCGGATGACGCGAGAATCTCGCCGTCGAGGATCGTCGCTCCCGTTGTCTCAGCTGACGCGAAGACGTTGAGCGCGCCGCCACTGCCGCCTTGGATATAGTCCGGGACAGTAGTGGTGCCGCTCAGCAGCAGGTTGCCATAGGTCTCCTTGATGCCCCAATGCGCATGATCGACGGTGAACTGCCCGGCGATGCCGACGAAGGTATCGTTCGGATCGGCCTCGGCGATGTCGACCAGGTGGCCCGCGGCATCGACCAGGCGGGTCGTCGCGATGGCGCCGCCCAGATAATGGATATAGCCGCCCGTCAGATTCAGCACCGAGCCCGGCGCGGTGATGACCTCGCCGCCGGCCAGGTTCAGCGTCCCGCCATTGACCAGCATCTGGTCGATGGTGCGCGGCATCTCGTCGACATAGCCTTGCGCATTGATCAGCGGCGAGCCGACCCAGCGCTCGCCGTCCGCGCGCGTCCCGCTGATCGTGCTGTCGAGCACGACCTTCCTGGTGAACAGGAACCCGTTGCGCTGCAAGGGTGCATCGGCGAGGTCGTCGGCCGTCAGCGGCCCGATCGTGACCAGCGTGGCAGACACCGGCAATTGCACGTCCGGCAGACCGGAAACGTCGATCACCGCGCCGCGATCAACATAGACGCGGCCGACGACGTCCCCGTTGATGCTGACTGGCGACGAGACCGGCAATTGCGCCACCACGGATACACCGGCCCCCGGCGCCTCCACGAGCGAGCCATTCGTGAACGTGACCGCGCCGCCGATCAGCGAAATCGTCCCAGAATGGAATGAGGCGTTGGCCGCCTGGGTCGAGGTCGTCGTCTCGCCATCTTCGTCGGGCAGCACCGTCGTCACCGAACCGGGTGCCAGCACCAGCGGGCCGGTCCGAGCCGCGTATGTGATGCTGCCGCCAGTGCTCTCATCCACCGCGCTCAAGACGATGGCGCCGGGCCGCGCGATGCTGGTGGTGACCGCAATGACACCGGCCTGGGTCACGGTGGCACCCAGCATCGTGACGTTGCCGGTGGTGGCCTGGATCAGGCCGGTATTGGTCGCCGCGAAAACCGGGGTCTGGTCGGGCTGCCCAGGGCTATCAACAGCACCGAGGAGCACCGGGCTAAGCCAGGAGTTGCCTGAAACGCCGGTGGAAGCGACGAGTTGGACCCCCATGCCGGCGGCGAGAATGACCTGGCCGTCCGCCGCCTGGATCGTGCCGGCATTGGCAACGTTGGGCGCCGCGAACATCGCGTAGCCGAGGCTGCCCGCCTGGATCTGGGCGCCCGCATCGATGGTGATATTGCCGTAGCTCTGCACGTCCGAAAGCGACGCGCCGGCCACCGACACGCCGCCCGAGCCGAGAAACGGAGCCCCGTTGTTCCCGGGGCCGGTGATGCCGACGGTCAGAAACGCGTTGTTGCTCGCCTGCACGGCCGCGTCATAGGCGGCGCTGCCCGGCACCATCGACGCCAGGTTCACCGGCTCGCCCATGAACGGCAGCGAGGTGACCAGCAGCGTGTTCGTGTTGACCTGGCTGGACCCGCCGAAGATCACGCCGTTGCGGTTGAGGATGTAGACCGAGCCCTCGGCCTTGATTTGGCCCAGGATCTGGCTCGGCACGCCCGAGGGATCGACGATCCGGTTGAGCGCGATCCAGTTGTTGCCGGCCGAGGAATTACCGGCCGTCTGGTCGAAATGGACGGTCGTGTCCTTGCCGACGTTGAACTGAGCCCAGGTCAGGATCGCCTTCTGCGCGGTCTGCTTGACGGTGACGGTGGTCTGCCCGCCGCTCGTCGCCTGGGTCGGCAGGTTGGCATTCTGCCAGAGGCTCGGATCCGTCCCGACATTGGGCGCCACCTGCAGCCCGCCGGCGCCGAGCCCGTTCGGCACCGTGCTCGGCGCGCTCAAGGCCAGGTTGCGGGCAGCGCCCTGGGCCGCTTGCATGGCCTGGATCGCCTGGGTCGCGCGGGCGAGCGAGTTCATCGACTGCTGCGTCGCGGCCGCCGCCTGCTGCGCCGACATGACGGCGCCCGCCGCCGCGTTGGCCGCCGCCGAGGCGGCACCATCCGCCGCGAGAATGTTCCGCGCCTCCGCCGGGGCACCGGCGGCCAGCAGGGTCAGCGCGCTAACGCTCGCCAAAAGCGCCGTCTGGAAAGTGCGGCGAGGACGGAAGACACGCGAAGGCGAAAGAAAAACGGACATGCGGGCTCCTGCGAATGGCCTCGGCGGGCGTCTCATCGGACAATCAGGAATGAAGTATCGGGCAGCGCGGTCACGTCGGGGTCGAAACCGGTTTTGCTGGGAGCGACAGTGCCGAACACCAGAAACGGCACAAAAGGCGGCGAAGCCTTATGGGCGATCGGCCCAGCCACATTGATCCGCTGGCGTGGCGGAGCTCGCCCTCCAGCGATCTTGCTATGGGTCCTGCAACGCAGCTGACGGCAACCATCTCGTCCCCTCTCGTTAAGGTGACGGCATGGCGCGGCACGAGACTGACACGATCGGACAAAAAATTTCGAGCAGGCCGCCGGATGACGCCGGCACGCCCCTTCGGCGCACCGATCAGCTCAACAGAACGATGTCACCGGGAAGATTCGTCGTCCGCAGGCTGAAAGCAGCCTGCAATCTCGGCACGACCTCTTCGATCCGATCGATCCGGAAGTTCGCAAAGACCAGCCGATGCCCGAGCGCATCGTTCATCAGGATGATCCGCCCCCGCCGATAGCGATTGACCTCCGCAACGACATCGGCGAGGGGGGCATGACGGAAGATGAGCAGACCTTGCTGCCACGCCGTGACGACCGAAGCGTCGATCGCAACGACCTGGTCCAGACCTTCCGTGCTGTAGGAGACCTGTTGCAGCGGCTGGAGCGTGACGCTGCTCCCCCGGCGCTCGACCGTGACTTCCCCATCCTGGCACGTCACACAGGCCGACGCATCGAGATAGCGGATGTTGAAGGTCGCGCGGCGAGCGGTGACGCGTCCGTCGCCCGCCGTCACCACCAGCGGCCGTGGCAAGGACACCCCCGTCGCTATCGCCGCTTCGCCCGACACCAACTCGATATGGTCGGCACCAGGCATGGCAGAACCGAGGGAGAGGCTGGTACGGGTATTGAGCTGGACCGAGATACTATCGGCGAGGGCAATGCGTTTCTGCTCGCCCGTCCCCGTCCGATAGTCGCTGCTCAATTCCGCAACGGAAGACCACAGGCCGAGAGGCGGCCGCACGGCCAGGTACGCGACCGATGCCACGGAGGCAGCCGCCGCGCCGCCCAGAAAGGCCCGGCGATGCCATCGGTTCGTCCGGCCAAACGCCATGCCCGGAACCGCATCGCCGCGTTGGCTCATCGCCACTTCCGCGGCCGGCCGCATCACCTTCCAAAGCAGCTTGGCTTCGGAGAATGCCTCCCCATGCGCGGGACTCGTTGTCCGCCAGCGGTCGAACGCCGCCGCATCCGCCGCCGTGGCATCACCCGAGGTGAGGCGTGCCAGCCAGGCATAGGCCTCGCGCTTCAGCACTTCGGCCGTGGGCTCGGTACCGGTCATGTCGCGTCAGCCTTCATCGTGCGGGTCGTCATCGGAGGTCACTTGAAACGCGAGGCCTCTACTTTGATGACGGCTCGGCGGAGCGCGGACCGAACCTCCTGATCACTTTTCGGTCGAGCCGGCTACCGCAATGCTCCAGCGCCACCCGCAGTTCCCGTTCCACCATACGGGCGGAAATCCCAAATCTTTGTGCGATCACGCGATGCGGCAATTCCTGCACCCGTGCCAGAATGAAAATCTCGCGACGCCGAGGTGAAAGCTCATCCAACGCCCGCGCCAGTGCCGCAATTTCCGAACCGGCTTCGGCAATGCGTTCGGGATCGAGCTCGTCTTCTTCACATTGAATCAACCGCTCGACTTCGGAAAGGGTCAGTCGCCGATTTTCGGCGTCGCGACGATCGGCGGCGACATTGAGGGCTGTGCGCAGAAGATAGGCTTCGGGATTACGGATCGACCCGAGAGTGCCGGCGCGCTGAAGATGCAGCCAGGTTTCCTGCAAGGTTTCGGAGGCCAGATCGCTGGAGCCGAGCCGGCGCGAAAGGCGGTTTCTCAATCCCTCGTAACGCTCGATCAGCAGATCGCGCAGCGCCGCCCAACTCGTTTCGGTCATGGCGTCAGACTCGCGTTCCCGGCTGAAATGCAGTCGCCGGTCTGCTGCGGGGAGAGTGGCATGACGAGGATCGTGGCAGGTTGCGGCATGCCGGCAGGCGGCTCCCCGACGGTCAAACGACCAAGCAACCGCACAAGAGAGACGTCCCGTTTTCCATCGCCAGTGCCGCCAAGCAATGCCGATCGTTCGACGGCACCCGACGGACCGATCCAAAGCCGCACGGCCACCCGGTAATAGCCCGGCCTGGTATCGTCATAACGACAGAGGGCTTGCACGACGGCGAGTTGAAGCGCTGCGGAGTAGGGACCATAGCGATCATCCGGGAGATCATCCCCCACCGCAGGAGCCGCGGGCGGCGTGCTGGGAAACGTCGCCACGCGCGCGAGGGTGAGTGCAATGGCGCCCTTGTCCACAGGACGGACGGCAAGCCCCGTCGGCTCCAGCAAACGACGCAGGGCGGCTTCGGGGGCGTACTTGCCGGTGACGGCCGCAGAACGCTTGCCCGCGATCAGGGCGTCATCGGAGACGACCTCGATGCCGGTCGCAACACTAAAGGCATAAAGCGCATCGCCGAGGGATTCGGCCGGAATATCAAAGGATATGGGAACAGCCTGACCCGTTTCCGGGTTCGCCGATGCCGGCATGCCGACGCAGATAGCGACGCAAAAATACGCTGCCGCAAGCTCCCGGGGCCGCAAAGTCGCCGCTGAAATCATCGATCTTAGGATATGACCAAGGCGCATCGTGCTACTGCCGATCGGCCATCACCTGGAGCACCAACCGGGGACATTTGCTCGGCCCATGCAGGTTTCCGAGATGCTTAAGATAGTGAAGGCAAGGAAGCGAACATAGAAACGAAGTGTGACAGCTCTGCGTCCAGGCTCATGATGAATGTAGGTGGTTTAGAGCCAAATCGCGAACCGCGGCCGGTGGCGCAAGTAGTGTTGGTCCCGCTAGAGCGCCGTCGCATTGGCTGGAACCAGCCAGAGCGTGAGTCGCGCTCTCACTATTTGATTGGAGACGGATTCACCCCTCACACCGTCCGGCAGCCGGAAACGTCTGAACACTGCCGAGGAAGCCCCCCCAAATCTGGTGTTGGCGCATCGCGTCATTTCAGCGATTGAGCGAAATGGCCGCAGCCGAAGGGTACCGGGCCACCCGCGAAATCGGGAAGACACGAAAAAGCGCACCTTTAACCAAAGGCGCCTCGCGCTAAGAGATTTGTTTCGTTACAGCATCCGATGATCAAGCGAGGACGGCGCTGCTTTCGGCTGTAACGCGATCGGCCGTCGGTGAAATCAAGTCGCAAGGCCGCCGCCGGAGATTTCTGCGCCATCCAAAGCGCAGAAGGTCAAACCAAATGACATCGTTCGGCAGGTTCAGCGACGGTACGGACCGGCATCGGGTCCCAGCACGTTGTAGCGGTTCCGTACCGTCGGCGCCTGAACCCCAGCCTCCGTCGGACGGTCCGGCCAGTCGACCCGACCGTGTCGGCACAGCCTTGAAAGCGATTTTCCGAAGCTGCATCGACGGCCTCGCCACATACGGCGCGGCCCACCACAGCACTTCCGGAAGCGCCGAATCGGTGCAGGAGATGCTGTTGCGCGCCGAGGCGAAACCCGCCGAAGCCCCGGCAATTCGAATTCCGCCAGGGGCCAAGGGCGCAACAATAATCAGGTTCGACGCTCGATCATCCCCGACCTTGCGGCCGATGAACGCGCGCCCGCGAACCTCGCAAGGCGAGACAGCCCGGCTTCCGGCCCCGTCCCTGCCGCCAACCGCTCCGGCTGGCCGGCTCACAAGACTACGGTTGGTAGGCGCATTCATTCACGCGCGCCTACGCCGGCGGCCGCGCAACCGGCAGACGACGCTCGAATGGGAAGCCCTCGATGATCGAACCCTGAGGGATCTCGGCCTCTACCGGGTCGGCAGCGACCGCTTCGTCATAATCCGATACTACGATGATTGATGGCGCATCCTACTTGACGCGGTTGTAGGGGAACGAAATGCGTGTCCCCGCTCGCAACGGCATCCCGCAGGCTCACTGCCTTCAACTTCGAAATACGAGGCCCAGGCTGACACGGAAAGTGCCCCTAGCCGAGGTTGTTGCCGCAATTGGCGTCCCCAAACTACGAGGGCTTTCACGCTTGGATTGGATTTGGATCATGCACTGGCTTGATCCAACGCTCTACTGAACGGGGATTGAGTTCAGCGTGCCCGGAATCAGCCGGACGTTTTCGGGCACTGGAGCCGTCCCCGAAGTGATGAGTGGCAGAGCCGCGTCGTGCTGACCTTGGACAACTAGGTCAGCGTACGGTCATTCGACCTCCTGGCCTCGCCACCTTCCGCGCCCCCAAGACAAACCCCCAGCGCGCGGTCGGTAGCTTCCGCGACATCCAATGATCGACCCCTCGAATGCAACGAATGCTGCTCGTTTTCCGACATGGTCGAACCGACGGCAGCCAACTCCTTAGCTATCGTGGCTTCCAGCGGGGGCGCGCGCGGGGTCCCGATTGTTTCCCGGAGCGCATCGGCACAGCCGATCAGCTCGAACGCTGCGGGTGCGTCGTCCGTGAGCGCCGCGAGCATGCCGATATCTTCCAATAGAAACGCCAGCGCCCACCGATCGTCGTAGTTGCGATAGCTGCGAAGAGCGTCCGCGTAATGCTTCCGGGCGGATTCGTAATCACGCAGCCCACGCGCCGCGTTGCCCAGATTGTTATGGCAGAGTGCTACCATCCAGGCGTCGCCAACTTCCCGGCTGAAGCTCATTGACCGCTCAAACCAATCACGCGCTTCTTCAAATTGCTTCTGAAAGGCAGCGATCATTCCTAAATTGTTCATCGATATGGCGATCGCCCGGTGGTCGCCGAGTGCGGTCCTCAATTCCATCGCACGCTCATGGAATGCCCGCGATTCCTCGTAATCGCCTCGGTACTCGGCGATGATGCCGAGGTTGGACAGCAAGGCGCCCATGCTCACTTTATCCCCAAGCCGTTCGCGAATGCCCAGGCTCGACACATATTTTTCGACGGCCGTGTCATAGTCACCTCGCTGCGCTGCCACGGTGCCGAGGAGATGCTGAACCCTTCCGACACCGGCCAATTCCTTGGCAGCGTCGAATGAGATCGCGGCGCGCTCAAGTCGGGCAACGGCTTCTTCGAAGCGACCTTGCTTTCGTGCGACCTCCGCAAGCGCGGTTTCACACCATGCTGCCGCCACGGTGTTGCCGAGTCTTCCAGCCAAAACGAGAGCCTGGTTATCGACCTCCTCCGCTCGATGCCAATCGCCGATCAGCTCCAGCACGGAACCCAGCTTGAGCATGACCTCCACGCGCAAATTGTCCTCGAGCAGCGGGACCAGACGCTCGAAATAATCGATTGCCGCCGCATTCGCGTACGCGGCTTGCGCCGCAGCGCCGGCACGCCGAAGGTATTCTCGCTTCTTGGGAACGTTCTCCGTATGCCAATAATGGTGCGCCAGCAAGTCGAGCTGACGGTCGATCGCTTCAGGTCGCGTGCGCTCGATGTATCCGGCGGCACGCTCATGCAGTATCGACCGGAAGCCGAACGGCAGGCTCTCGTAGACGACCTCCTGCGTCATCGAGTGCTTGAAGACGTACGTCCGAGCGGCCTCGACATCCAGGTTCAGAAGGTTTGCTTCGAGCAGCGTCGCGAGTTGTTGTTCGACGTCTTCAAGTTCCCCCAGCTCCGGATAGACGCCAGGCAGCATGGCGGCGGGGAAAACTCGGCCAACGACGCTTGCCACCTTCAGTGCTCTACGGGGCACTTCGCCGACGGTGTCAATGCGACTGAGGATCAGGCTGTGCAGGCTATCGGGCAGTTCGAGCTTGTCCAACGCCGCGTCATCTTGCAGATCGATTCCTCGGCCGAGAATGAAGTTGATCAGTTCCTCGATGTAGAGGGGATTGCCCTGCGCACGGTCGGTGACGCGCTTCACGAGGTCGGCTGGCGGTCCGGAATCCGTTCCGACAATGCGGGAGACCGTCGAGCAAACGAACGCTGCGGCCTGATCCGCATCGAGTTCCCGTAGCGCAACTTCGGAAAAGTACGGCAACGACTCGATGCCAAGTCCCCCGCCTACACTGCCGGTCGGGCGGTACGCTAGAACAAAGAACACCCGAACGTCGTAACTTGCGCGCGCCAGCACCCCGAGCAGGTCTCTCGATAACGTGTCGATCCAGTGGCAATCCTCGAGCACGACGATCAAAGGCGTGTCGCGCGAACACGCGCGCAGGCATTCCAACAGGAGATTCTCGAGCGACGCCTTTCGCAGTTTGGCGTCGAAGCTCGCGGTAAGCTCATTGTCGCGAATCGGCAGGTCGAGAAGCCCGGAGAGCAGCGGCGAACGGGAGGCCAACGAAGGATCGATCGCGAAAAGGCGGCTCTCAAGCGAGCGTATCTGCTCGCGCGTGGGGCTGGCGACGTCAACGTCAAGAAGCGTCATCCAGACGCTGCGCCAAACGAAGTAGCTGATATTGGTGCCGTACGATTGGCACTCTCCCACCGCGACGCGCAGTCGACGCTCGTCCATCCTATGCACGAATTCGCGCAGTAGCCGCGACTTCCCCGCACCCGCTTCGGCAGAAATCCCGACCACCTGGCCACGTCCCTTGAGGCATTCATCGAATCGTGCCTCGAGAAAATCGAGTTCGTCGCGACGACCGACGAGCGGCAATTCGTGAACGGCGTGGGAGCGCGACACGGAACGTTTCGAACCGATCAGTGCAAAGATCGGCAGAGGGTCGGCTCGACCCTTGACGAGGATGGGGGCAAGCGATTTCCACGCAAACGCCTCGCCAGCAGCTGCACGGACTTGTTCGGAGGCATAGATCTCGCCGGGCGGCGCATGGGACATGAGCCGGGCGGCTGTGTTGACCGCGTCCCCGAGACATGTGAACGCCTGCCTCAGCTGATGCCCGTACATACCGCTGCGCAGTCGGCCATAGGTAAGGCCGATCTGGATGTCAGCCACCGCCGTCGTCGCGGACAGCTCCCGCAATTTCAGGGATGCCGCCGCGGCTCGCGCGGCATCATCCTCATGGGCAACCGGCGAACCGAACACCGCACAGAGGTAGGCACCCTTGTCGCCCAGGGAGAGATGAAGCAGGTTACCCCCGAACGACATGACAATGTGCTGCACAGCTCGAATAAAGGTGTCGAGCTTTGCTATTGCCTCCTCGTCGTTGTCGTAGTCGATGCCGCCGAATCGGACGAAGACGGGACAGGCGGGTCGCAGTTCCGCGATGAATTCACCTCGCCTTGCGCGCAGCCGCTCGTAGATTGCCGGCAGCAGCCACTGCCGGACGACCTCGTCGGGAAGCGTGACCAGCCCGGGCGGCTTCGATGACTGGCACACATCCACGCTCATCCGCCGCGCAACACCGAAAGTACTGCCGCTCGTGTGATCGGTCCGGACCTCGACAATCTCGACACGCCCAGCCAGAAGATCGAGCGTGGACTTGTCGAGTATGACTTCGCCCTTGCGAGCGTGATGCTCGGCCTCAGCGAGTGAATCGATCAAACGCCCAGCGAGAACGTCGATACGCTGCACGTCCGGGTCCCCGACGGCGAAGCGCCGCGCGTTTCCCGCCGCGACTGCGATCTTTATCGCCAGCGAAACCCGAGTACCGGATGGCGTGACGACTTCCTGCATGCCCCGCATCGTCTCCTGCATCGCGAGACCGCATGCGGTGGCGCGTGAACCGTCGTCGCCGTCGATCCAGCAGGTGATCGCATCGCCGCTGAAGTAAATGACCTCTCCGCCATACCGGTCGAGATCCGATATCACGGCGTGAAAAACGCCATTCAGGCTCGCGGTGATATGTTCGGCACCGCGTTGGGCGCCAAGCTCATTCGCCAGGGCTTCAGTGAGCGGCGTAAACCCTGAAATGTCGGCGAAGAGCGCCGCACCGTGAACGCGGTCCGGCATCTCGCGCCCGGCAGCAAGCGCACGCCGACGGTCTCCGGGAATGTACGCTTCGGGACTCTCTGCGGCGACCTGAATACCCGTAAGGTCGCTTGTCGGCGCCTTTTGCATGGGTTTCGCCCCGACTCGTCACGTGTTCGAGGCAAGCCCCCAAGGTGGGTCCTGCCCAAATGGGCGTGGGAGGGTAAGTTCCCGCACTCGCGACTGCGCCTCCATTCTGCGCCGATTTACAGACTGAGGTCACCCTGTTGGGCGCTTGGGCGACGGAAATCAACGTCGCCAATGAGGCGAACCGAGCCGCGCAAGGCGTTCAGCGCTCGCTCTGCTCATCGGCGGCGAGGCGCAGAAACTCCTTCGTCATCGCATGGACGCGAGCGAGATATGTCGCCGGATCGTGATCGCCGCAGCGTTCGCCCGGCGCCAGTCGAAATCCACGGTGCGCGAAGTCTGACGCGGGGCCTGCGCCGCAGAGATGGATGATGGCGGCGAGGTCCTGCTTCTGCTGCGAACTCGCGGACGGCATGCGCTCGCGTATGAGAATCGCCGAGGTGGCGCGGTCCAGAAATACGGCCGTGAGTTCGATCGCATGGCTGGGCACGACACGGGTATAGAGGCCGTTGAACCAGCACGAGCGCCAATCATTCCATGCGCCGCTCTCGACGACCGTGTGGCGGCGAATGCAATAGCGCCGCGCCTCGGCGAAGGCCGGGTCGGTCATCTGGTACAAGCCGACGGAGCTCGATGCGGGCTGGTATATCGCGAAAGGATTCGTGGTCAGTCGCCAGCGCCAATAGGTGCGAGCGACCGGATTGCCGGCGGCTTCGACCTGGGCCAGCGCCGCCAGCAGTTCGGGCGTGATGGCCGCAGTGGAATATTCACGGAAGAGCGGCGCGTACTGGCGCCAGGTCTCGGCAGGCATCTTGTTGAGCACGCCGCTCACCGGAAAAAACATTTCCGATGGCTTGCGTATCACCTGATAGACGAGATTCGTAGCCGAGAAGACGGCGAGGGCCACCAACCCGATGGCAATCATGCGCACCGCAGACGGCATGGCGTTCAGTATCCGCCAGGCTCGACGTGCGTCCCGGCGCCACCGTTGGAGCCGACGGCTGAAGGCGTTCCGGCTTCGACGGTTGCGCCCTTTACGGGATGGAACTCTGGACGCGGTCTTCGCCGAAGCTCTCGGCGCCGCCCGTGGTCGAGGTGTCGAGGTGCCCGCCATCCTTGACCAATAGCAGGAAAGCCAACGGTACCGTGTCGTGAATTTCTTGGGGTGCGGCGGCCTCGCGTTCACCGGCGTTGCCCTCGATTTCGCCGTCCAGATGAACCTCGTGCTCGGGCAGCGCGCCATCTATGGGCTCGAAGCGGCGAGCCGTGGCCGGCTCAATGCGCTCTACATGACGAGCATTTTCATCGGCGGCGCGGTCGGCTCGGCAGTGGCCAGCGAAATCCATGCCCTCGGCGGCTGGTTGGCCATCGCCGTCCTGGGCGCGACATTTCCCCTGATCCCGCTGATCTGGTTCGCGTTCCTTTCGCCGGGTGTGAATCGGCACCGAAGGGTAACTGCGGTAAGATTCCGGGCAAGCTCTTGATATACGGCACAAAACGCGTTGAAGTCCCAGGGGCGCAAGTGTCGTAATACTGATTTCGAAGAGAGACAGGATGCGTGCCCACCAAGTAGTCGCGGTTGCTCTGCCTCGCGAATGCGGCATCGCCGCCTGGTCCGATGATGCCGACTTGGCGGACGCTTTCGCGATTGAGCTTGATCCGGCCGATGCCGCGAAAGGCGTCGATCATCTTGCTCGATGCGTCATGGACGATCCGCCCCTTTGGCTTCGAACGCTTCTGCGTATGCGAGACACGTTTGTCGCAGTGTTTGGCATCAAGACCTCGGCTCAGCTCCGTCTCCGGGCGGCGGCCGAGGGGGCGGCTCATATCGATTTCTTTCGCGTCCATTCCCGATCCCAAAGCGAGGTGATCGTGGGCGAGGACGACCGGCATCTGGACTTCCGTGCTTCCATCATGATCCGCGATGGGCGGAATGGCCGCGCTGAACTCGTCGCGACAACTGTGGTCCACTGCCACAATGTATTGGGTCGCACCTACCTTGCCGTGATTGCGCCGTTTCACCGTTTCATTGTCCAGGCAAATCTGAGGCGGGCTTCGGAAAGCAAATGGAAATTGAGCGCTCCGACTATTGCTCCGCACGCGTGACGCATCAGCCTTGGTGGCGGTCTCGCAGGTCCGAGCCAAAAAGCGGTCGGTAAATCTGGTGTCCTGCCTTAGCTGTTTAGTCCCAGTGTGTGATTCCGGCGCAAGAAGTGGAGTTCGGTGATTGACGCTCCTTGGCAATGTCGCAGGTGACGACGGCTAGGCCGACTTCATCGAGGAGCGCTTCGTCATGGACACCATCACTGCCAACCGGCGCCTTGCGGATGCCGAGATGCTCGATATCGAGACCGTCACGGGGAGCCTCGTGCTTCCCTCCAACCAGAAATGGGCCATCCGCTTCAACACTGGCGGAACCGTAACGATCGTGCTCGGCATGAGAGATTACGGGCGCGGATGGTTTTCCGCCTTTTTTGCGAGCCTGGTGGCGGCGCGCCTCGGCATCCCGTTCGGGCGCATCCGCGTCTATTACAGCGCCAACCTCCCGGCCGTTCTGCGAACCCCGGTGCCGCCACCCGTCCGGTTCCGTCGCAGTAAGGTCGGCCCGGTCGCGGGGGCTGCCGCCGACATCATCGAACGGATGTGCGACCACGTGATCGGCAAAGGGCGTTCGGCCTTCGCCGCCATGGCCAGCATCGGCATCCGCGACATCGGCTTCGATCAGTCGACGGGCCGGTTCTTTGTCCTGGATAGAGAGCGGAGCGGCAACATCCTTGATGTGGCCCGGGCCGCTCCGCGCGGAGCGTCCAAATCGATCGAACTCCCGATGAAGTCTCAGGCAGGCGACAGGCGGTCGAACACGGAGACGATACCGTCGGCCGCGTGATTGGCCGCTCCGCGGGCGGGCCGCCCCTCGGTCAGACAGGCCCCGATCAGCTGAACCGACGGATTAATTCGAGGAGCTGATCACAGATTGGAACAAGGTTCCTCGTCGGCGTGGTCGCGACACCCAGCAGAAGCCCAGACTCGGCGCTGTCGGGCGACGCATACCAGGCCGAAAGCGGCGACGGAGACATGCCGAACGTCAACGCTTCGCGTGCCACGGCGACGTCCGGTGTTCCTTTCGGCAATTTCAGCAGCACGGCCAAACCGGAGGCAGCGAGATGATCAGCGCCGACGCGTGATTGAAGGCAATCCAGCAGCGCCTGTCGCTTGGCGGCATAGGCGCGCTTGGTGCGCCGGAGATGGCGCATATAGTGGCCCTCGCGCATGAACTCGGCGATCGCGAATTGCACCACAGGGCCCGGCGGCGGCGCGAGACACGCTGCCACCTCCGTGAACCGAGAGATCAGTTCGACCGGTGCCACCAGAAAGCCGAGCCGAACCGTCGGGCTGATCGTCTTGCTGAACGAGCCGATGTGAATGACGCGCCCATCCCGGTCGAGCGACGCGAGCGCTGGCGCGGCCCTGCCCACCAATTGCAGCTCGCTCAGATAGTCGTCTTCGATCACCCAGACCTGGTTCGCGGCTGCCCACTCGAGCAAACGAAGGCGCCGCTCAAGCGATAGGGTGGGACCAAGTGGCGCCTGCTGACCGGGCGTCACGAGGACGAGCTTGGCATCAGGATAATGGCGCAGCCCATGGTCGATATCGATCCCGTCGCCATCAACCGGGATCGGAGCGAGGGACAGGCGCGCGAGCTCGAGTCCCTTCCTGGACCAGGGGAAGCCCGGGTTCTCGACCCAGGCGGTATGTCCAGCCAGGCCAAGGACGCTGAGCGCCAGGCCGAGCCCTGCGCTGAACCCCCCGGTGACGATGACCTGAGATGGCGAGCAATTGATGCCGCGGGCGATGGCAAGATAGCCCGCGATTTCCCGCCTCAGCTCGAGCTCGCCGCGAGGGTCGGGATAGAAGGGAGGAGCGCTCGCCTCGGCACGGACTGCGTGCGCGCGAATGCGCGCGAATAAGCTTGCTGGAAAGGTTTCGGTCGCCGGGACACCCACTTTGAAGAACGCGGGTCTCCGCGTCATCTCCTGATAGGTCTCCATGAATGAGCCTGAATCCGGCGGCGGCTCGCTCCTTACGACGGTGCGAGGACGCTGTGCGACGCGCGTGCCAGTCGCCCGCGACGCCTCGATCAACTGGGCGGCGGCCAGCTTCTCATAAGCGATCCGCACGGTCCCGCGCGCGACACCGAGTTGGGCCGCGAGATCCTGCCATGAAGGCAAGCGCGCGCCGGGCTCCAGCACGCCGCCATCGATCGCCGCAGCCACCCCCGTTCTGATCTGCTCAGCCAAAGGTATCTTCGCGGTACGGTCGAGATTCAGGTTCAGCGGCTTTCTCATGGTCCAGTAGTACAGGATTTCTTCGCGTTCTTGGTGCTTTTTTCTGATCCAGAACAGGCCATCTTGGGGCTGGTAGGAAGGAGAAAGCCCACCATGACCAACGCCGTCATCGAATGTATCGTGAGCCGCAGCGCGGCCAAGTACTACGACCCTGCCGCCACCTTGAGCGACGACCAAATCCGCGAGCTGGTGCGAATCGGCACCACCGCGCCGACATCCTTTCACTTGCAGAACTGGCGCTTCATCGCCGTACGCACGCCGGAAGCCAAAGCTCGGCTGAGTCCGATCGCTTGGAATCAGCCCGCGATCACCGACGCAGCCGTCACCTTCATCGTCTGCGGCCAGCTGGTCGAGACCAGCGTGATACCACAGCGCCTGGCACCGCTGGTGGAAGCGGGCGTCATGCCGGCAGCGATGGTGCCGGAATGGGAAATCCCCGCACGCAATCTGTATATGGCGTACCCGCAGCGCCGGCGCGACGAGGCCGTGCGCACCGCCAGCTTCGGCGCGGCGGCGATGATCTATGCGGCCCGCTCCCTGGGCCTGGGTTCGACGCCGATGATCGGTTTCGATGCCGACGCAGTGCACCGCGAGTTCGGACTGGCCGAGGACGAAGTGCCGGTCCTGCTCTTGTCCATCGGGGCGGAGCGGCCGGGCAACTGGCCGCAGAAGCCGCGCCGCCCGGTGGCCGACGTGCTGGATCTCGTCTGATCCATATTTGTTTTCAAAACCAGTGACTTACGGAGATTATGATGCCAAGGACCACAGCTCTCAATCTGGAACAGGTGCCGGCCGAATCGCAACCGACTCTCGGTGCGTTCACCAAGAACATCGGGTTCACCCCAAATATGATGGCGACCTTCGCGCAGAGCCCGATCGCGTTCAACGCCTGGGCCACCCTGCTCGGCTCGTTGAGCAAGGCGCTCGACGTGAAGACGCGTGACAGCATCGGCCTCGCTGTCTCCGAAGTGAATGGCTGCAACTACTGCCTGACGGTTCACAGCTTTACGGCCGAGCATATGGCCAAGCTGCCCGCCGATGAAATCATTCTCGCTCGGAAGGGCCATGCCACCGACCGGAAGCGGGACGCCGCCGTCCAGTTTGCGCGCAAAGTCATCGAGACTCGAGGGCAGGTCAGCGACGCCGATCTGAAAGCCGTCCGCGATGCCGGCTACACGGATGCAAACGTGATGGAGATCGTCGCGCTGGTGGCCATGTACTCCCTGACGAACTTCTTCAATAACGTGTTCGATCCCGAGAAGGACTTTCCCGCCGTTACACCGGCCGGCTCGATCTGACCTCCATCAAATCTTTCCATCAGAGAAGCCCAAGCCATGTCTAAGCTTAAGACCGCCCTGTTGACCGCCATCGCGCTGGTTTCGGCCGCCGGCGTCGCCCATGCCCAGGCCGGGCTGAACGACCTCGAGATCGCGCACGCCGCCTACACGGCGGACACCATCGATATCGATTACGCCAAGATCGCGCTCGCCAAGACGAAGAACCCGGAGGTACGCCGCTTCGCCGAACTGATGATCCGCGACCACACGGCGGTGAACGAGGGGGCGGCCGCGCTTCTCGCCAAGCTGAAGGTTCAGCCTAAGGACAATGCGTTCAGCCAGTCGTTGATCTCAGGCGCCGCGGCCAAGAAAACCGAACTCAACGCCCTCGACGGCGTGGCGTTCGACCGCGCCTACGCCGCAAACGAGCTGGCCTACCACCAGGTCGTGAACAAAACCCTCAGCGAGACCTGGATCCCGACCGTCCAGAACGGAGAGGTCAAGGCCTTCCTGACTCAGGCGCTCGTCACTTTCCGCGTTCACGAAGAGCATGCCGGCCACATGGTCGGTGCGCTGAAGTAGCTTAACCTCGGCATCGGAGAGGCGTGATGCTCGACAGACGCCAATTCATGCTGGCGCTGGCGGTTGGGGCTTACGCCCCACCGCTTCGTGCCGAAACGGCCGCACGGCCGATCCACCGGGTTGAGATCAAAGGCTTCGCCTTCGAGCCAGCACGCATCGAAGTGCGCGCCGGCGACACCGTCGAATGGATCAATCGGGATTTCGCCCCGCATACGGCGACGGCGGACAATAACGGATGGGACACCGGCTTACTGAAGAAAGAGGCAACGGGTCGCCTGGTGACGACGCAGCCGGGCGTGCTCAGCTACCACTGCGCGTTCCATCCGCACATGGAAGGCGTGATTATCGTCGTGGCCTAGCGGTCGCGCCGGCGCGGGGTTCCCTCGCACTTCTAGGAAGAAGGAAGAAAGTGACGCTCGATCATCCAATTTTCGTGCGCTGGCCGGCGCAGTACCCCGATCGGCTCCAGCTCTTTTCCCTGCCGACGCCTAACGGAGTGAAGGTCGGCATCATGCTGGAGGAGACGGGCCTCACCTATGAGCCCCACCGGATCGACATCCTGGCGGATGAAAGCCACGACCCGGCCTTTCTGGCACTCAACCCCAACGGCAAGATTCCCGCAATCTACGACCCCGACGGGCCGAGCGGCCGGCCGCTGGCGTTGTTTGAATCGGGCGCGATCCTGATCTATCTCGCCGACAAGACGGGGCAGTTCCTCTCGACCGATCCCAACACGCGCTACGAAACGATCCAGTGGCTGATGTGGCAGATGGGCGGCGTCGGGCCGATGTTCGGCCAAGTCGGCTTCTTCAACAAATTCGCCGGCAAGGCCTATGAGGACAAGCGCCCGCGCGACCGCTACGCAACCGAGTCAGCGCGGCTGCTCGGTGTCCTCGACGAACGGCTCGCGGGCCGCGACTGGGTGATGGGCGCTGACTACAGCATCGCCGATATTTCGCTGCTCGGCTGGGTGCGCAACCTGATCGGCTTTTACGAAGCGCGCGAGCTCGTCGGCTTCGACCGCTTTCTTCATGTGCAGGCGTGGCTCGACCGCGGCCTCGCGCGTCCGGCGGTGCGGCGCGGGCTGGAAGTGACTGCGGGCTAGAGAGGGCCCGCGAAGAACGACGTTCACCCGATACCCAGCGGGGGAAAGCCCATGAAGATCCGAACCATCATCGCCGCCACCTGTGCCGCCCTCGCCTTCTCGATGGCCGGCTCGATGGCCGGCCCCGCCTCCGCCCATGACGGCGAAGCGGAAACCGTCACGAAGAACTTCGAGGCGGCCATTCCCAATATCTCTGGCAAATCGCTGATCGCCGTGGAGGTCGATTACGCGCCGGGCGCAGCCTCTCCGTCACACGCCCACGCGAAGTCGGCTTTCATCTACGCCTATGTGATCTCGGGTGCGATCGAGTCGAAGGTGAATGACGGCGAGACGCGCATCTATCGGGCAGGCGAGAGCTGGTCCGAATCACCGGGCGCGTTCCATTCGATCAGCCGCAATGCGAGCAAGACCGAGCCGGCGAAGCTGCTCGCCGTCTTCGTCCTCGACACCAATGACAAAGCGCTGACCACGCCCGCCAAATAAACCTTCAGACGCACGCGACAGCGCCAAGCATTGGACGCTTGCGCCGTGCTCGACCCGCGAGCGCCGCGGCGGACGGCGGTGAGTCTGCATTTCAGTCAGAGGCACATCCAGCTCAAGAAGAGACTGCAAATGACCAATCTTACAAACCTGACTCGTCTTCAAATCGCTGAACAGGGTGCTGGCTCTCTCAACTTCCTGGCTCTGCTTAGATGGGCTTTGGTCGCTATCTTTCTTTGGTTCGGCGGAATGAAGTTCACTGCATACGAAGCAGCCGGTATCGCTCCGTTTATCGAACACAGTCCGATCATGAGCTGGCTGCACACCCTATTCGGAATTCAAGGGGCAAGCTACGTTATTGGCGTGCTTGAGCTATCCACCGCTGCAGCTCTTATTCTTGGGGCCTTTCAGCCCATTTTTTCCGCATTGGGAGCGGCGATGTCCGCTGCGACCTATCTTATCACGCTCACCTTCTTCTTGAGCACGCCTGGCGTAGCAGAAGCGACGGCGGGCGGATTTCCGGCGATTTCGGCAGCACCGGGCCAGTTCCTTCTTAAGGACCTGGTTCTGTTGGCTGCATCGCTTTCCCTTCTCTTGGCATCTGTACAAGGCCCGTGGCTCAACGTTCAGAAATCATGAGACGGAAATCCTTGGTTTACCAATTGCATCTGCGACGCGGGCATCGGCTACTTCCATTCGTGAAGGGAGAGCCACGCCTCAAGCTTCGTCTGGCCCGAACTTCACGGTGCTGTGCACGAGCACCAGCCCTGGGGATTGCCGGGCCTCGAGCCGCCGGTGCGCGAGGTGCTCGCTGATCCGCTCATTCGGGCCGTCATGCGGAACGGCGGCGTGTCCCTCGCCGCGCTCGAATCGCTCGTCGACGACATCCGACGGCGTAGTCGCCACTGAGCGAAGGTGAACGCAATTACTGACAGGCATCTGATGGAGCCGCGGCATCTACGCTATTTCCTGGCTGTGGCGGAGGAGCTGAACTTCAGCCGTGCCGCTCAGCATCTGCACATCGCCCAGCCGCCTCTGAGCCAGCGGATCCGCCGGCTCGAGGACGAGCTCGGACTCCAGCCGTTCGAGCGCGGCACGGGCACCAAGATCTTCATGAGAGACCTCACTGTTGCGCCCAGATCGACTGCAGCAATGGTCTAGCAGGCCGTTGAACAACTCACGCGCGCCGTGCTGTGAGCGTGGCGTCGTCGCCGTTGTCAAAGGATAGCTCGAATTCGAGGGAGCTATCGTCCTGGAGTTCGGCGGAGGCCTCGCCGGAGACCCGCGTCAGCCGGGCATCGACGATCAGTCCGGAGCGGTTCTCCATCAACCCGTGGCCGATGTAGCGGAGCCTCGCCTCCATGCCCGGCCCCTTGCGGTAGAGCATGGCATCGGGATCGGTCGTGCTGCGATGCGTCTCGTTCGACCGCTTCTGGCCCTTGAAATCGGCTGCGGCGTTGCGGCCGCCTTCGCTCGGGGTGCCGCCCTCCGGCGGGTCCTTCGGCTTGAAGCTCTTCATCGACGCCCAGGCTTCGATCAGCGTGCCGTCCACCGAGAAGTGCTCGCTCGACAGGAGCCGCCTCATCCAGGGGCAAACATCAGGTCTTACACTTGAACAAAAGGTCGAACTCCAGCCGCTCCATCAGCTGGCGCTCGGAACGGATCGAATAGAACGCCTGCAGCAGCTTCTCCGGCGCGATCGACGGCCGGCCGGTGCCGGAATAGAGCGCCGTGAAATCCGCCGACAGCGCCCCCAGCGCCGCATCCGTCAGCACCCGGATCGCCCGCAGCGGATGGTCCGCCCGAACCCGCTGCTCCAGGTCGACATAGGAGAACAGCTCTCCAGACCGCCGATCCGATCCCCGCATCGCTTCCCCTCGACGAGCACCGCCCGTCGAGTGAATCATGGCCTAACTCGGTCGGCTACCGGTTTTTCAACGAGCTGCTAAAGGGCCGTTACCTGAGGGTTCGTTGCGTCTTCACGAAGAAGCCAACGCCAGCGGCGCCCATACTGGCGACTATGCCGGCAAGAACGAAGGCGGCATCGAAGCTGCCGCTATAGCGGATGATAAAGCCGGTGATCAGCGGCGCCAGGATGCCCGCGCAATTCGCGACGAAATGAACGAAGCCTGTGACAGCGCCCACATGCGGAGCGGGGATCAAGTCCAGCACGATCACGAAATACTGGCTTCCCGAAAGATACATGAAAAATACTGCGATCCCCATGATCGCGATCGCCGCCGCCGGGCTCGCAACCAGTCCAGCCAGGGCGACGCCGACCGCGGCGATCGCCAGGCTCGATACCAGAATGAGCTTGCGGGAAAACACTGGATCTCCAGTTCTACTTGCCAGCTTGTCCGAGAGGAGGCCGCCAGTCGCCAACCCTACGGAACCCAGCGCCCAGGGAATTGCGCTGACCAGGCTCATGTCCTGGATCGCCATGTGTTTGGCGGTCACCAAGTAGCTCGGAAACCAGGTGAGAAAGAAGAACAGAAGATAAGAATATCCGAAGAATGCGAAGGCGATCGAGATCATCGCGGATCGTCGGATGAGCCCGACGACAGCAGACGTCGAATGAGAGGAGATATTGGCTTCATCGACCGGCGCCATGGTTTTGCTTATCGGCGTGGTGGTAGAGTTCCACCTGGATGGGAAGCGATTGAAAATCGCCCAAGCGACGCTCCAGAGCAAGCCAAGCGCGGCTATTGCCACGAAGGCGACTTGCCAACTCGTCATCCCCGCTATGAACACGACGAGAGGGCCTGAAATCATCGCGCCGAGAGACGTTCCGGTCGCTCCGAGCGAGATCGCCGTCGCCTGCTGGTGCCGGGGGAACCACCGGCCGATGAGTTTCGTGCTCGTGGCCCCCAATCCACCTTCGCCCATACCGAATAAAACCCGGACCAGCAGGAGCGTCTCCAAGGTTCGGGCAACGGCCGTCAGTCCGCAAAACACCGACCAGACGACCACGCAAGCCAGCAACACCCATTGCGGTTTGAACTTATCGGCCGCCCAGCCGCCGACAAGGCAAAACGCGGCGTAGCCGACCGCGAAACTGCTGAAAACGATACCCAACTCGGCCGGGTCCAGCTTGAGGTCGCGCGCGATGAGAGGGGCCAAGACCGAGAGCGAGGCCCGGTCAAGGTAA
Organism: Aliidongia dinghuensis; assembly: GCF_014643535.1. Taxonomy (NCBI): domain Bacteria; kingdom Pseudomonadati; phylum Pseudomonadota; class Alphaproteobacteria; order Rhodospirillales; family Dongiaceae; genus Aliidongia; species Aliidongia dinghuensis. Next base: position 23,671 of record NZ_BMJQ01000015.1, read on the forward strand.
TTGAGGAGACCGGCCACGAACAAGAACGTCAGCATGAGCCATCGATCCCCTCTGGCGAGATCGAGCGGGCGGACTGAACATGTTTGTGCTTGCGCAGGTCGAGACAACAATGGCGCGTCCTCCACTACGGCGACCGGCGCGAGCGCGAGATGATATCGTTCGGGAAGTGGGAGCAGCAGGTCGATGGCGTTCGGATGTTAGGCCACAAGCACGCTCTCGACCATAGGCCGCCGCGATATCCACCGCGAGGCCAAGCCTTTGCGCCGTTGCCGTCGCGCCAAATGCCCAGGGGTATGACGCCCATCATGAGGTAGGCGCACAAACAAAGTGCGCCCGCCTCGTCGAACTCTAGGCGGCGCCTTCCTCGATCGCGTCGACGCGATCAGGATAGAAAGCGAGATGGTCTTTGATGGCGGAGACGCTGTCGTAGGGCTCCTCGTAGCTCCAGACCGCGTCGAGCGAACGCGTGCCACCCACCGGAATGCTGAAATAGGATGCCTCGCCCTTGTAGGGGCAATAGGTATGGCTCTCGGTTCGGCTGAGTGCCCCCATGTCCACGTCCTCGCGTGGCACATACTGCACCGCGGGATAGCTGGCCTCGCGCAAGGTGAGCGCATGCGTGGTGTCGGCGATGACCTTGCCGGCCAGCGTCACCACGACACGGTTGGGGTTGGGGGTGATCGAGATGGGATGATCAGGGCCGGGAATTTTGATCACGCGCTCGGGCATGATGGGTCCTCCTGCGTTGCGTCGGGTCAGAGCTTCGAACCGCCATCGACCCGCAGCGTGTCGCCAGAGACCCAGCGAGCCGCGTCGGAGGCGAGAAAGGCGATCGCGCCGGCAATGTCCTCCGGCTGGGCGACACGCTTCAGCGCCTGCATCGCCGTCGTCGCGTCGCGTCCTGCTTCGGTCTTGGCGAAGCTTGACATATCCGTCGCCACGACGCCGGGCGCCACGGCGTTGACACGGACGCCCCGGGGGCCCAGCACGGCCGCGAAGTGCTTCACCAGGGTATCTATGGCGCCCTTGGTGGCGGCATAAGCCGACAGTGTGCCAACCGCCGCATGCGCCGCCAGCGAAGAGATGAAGATCACGCTGGAATCCTCGCGCAAGATCGGCAGCAGCTGCTGCACCAGGAAGAACGGTGCGCGAACGTTTACGGCGAACAGGGCGTCGAAGTCCTCGACGGTGGTGTCCTCGATCGAGCTCATTTTGGCGATGCCGGCGTTGGCAACGAGAATGTCGAGCCGTTCGCCAACGATCGCTCGCACCTGGCGGGCCAGATTCGTCGGCCCCTCGGGCGAGGCCAGGTCGGCGCCGATAGCCTGAGCCCGGCCGCCGGCGGTGCGAATTTGCGTCACCACGGCCTCGGCCTCCGCAGCATTCTTGCCATAGTGGACGAGGACCTGGGCCCCGGCTTCGGCAAGGGCCAGGGCGGTCGCCCGACCGATGCCACGCGAGGCGCCGGTGACGAGGGCGGTCTTTCCGTTGCAATTGCTCATGGTCGTGCTCCTTGCGGCGCGAGAGGCTGAAGGTGTCGAGCCGGTCGCGCCCCTAAAGGTTCGAAGAAAAGCTTTTCTGGCGGGCCGGATGATCTCATCCGGCCCTGGCGTGCTCTAGGCGTTGGTGCCGCCATCGACGGTGAGGCTTGCGCCGGTGATGTAGCTGGCCTCGGGGCCGGCAACGAAGGCCACCATGGCAGCGATGTCGTCGACATGGCCGTAGCGCTTTAACGCCGTGTTCTCGGTCTGCGGCGTGGCCCAGTCTCCAGCCGCCGGATTCAGGTCTGTATCGATCGGGCCGGGCTGGATGTTGTTGACGGTAATCCCACGCGGGCCAACTTCACGCGACAGCCCTTGCGTGAACATCTTCACCGCGCCCTTGGTGGCGGAATAGGCGACCAGGCCCGGCGTCATCATCCGCTCGCCGACGCACGAGCCGATATTGATGATGCGGCCGCCAGCGCCCAAATGCTTCAGCGCGGCCTGGGTGGCGACGAACACGCCACGCAGGTTGAGATTGATCACCTGATCCATCTCTTCCAACGTCGCCTCCTCGAACGGCTTGGGGATGGCCGTGCCGGCGTTGTTGACCAGCACGTCGAGCCGACCGAAAGCGGCGACCGCCGCCTCGACCGCCGCGGCGACGGCCTTGGCATCAGTGGCGTCCGCCTGGATGGCGACCGCCTTGCCGCCGGACGCCTCGATGGCCTTGACCACCTCGGCTGCGGCAGCCGCGCCCCGGGCGTAGGTGATGGCTACGCTGGCGCCATCGGCGGCCAGCCGCTTGGCGATCGCCGCGCCGATACCACGCGAACCGCCGGTGACGAGCGCAGCCTTGTTGCTCAGGTTTGCCATGGGATGGCTCCTTTCAAAGGATCAGGGGTTTTCAGGAAGGGAAAGAAGAGGCCGTCGGTCGCGCCGATCGGCTAGCTCCCCAGGAACAAGGTGGCCTCGGCCACGAACAGCTCGGGGTACTGGTAGAAGGACCCGTGGTTGGAGTCCGGGTAGAGGATGAGCTGCGCGTTCGGCAGGGTCTGCTGGAGCACGAATGAATTGTAGGTCGGGATGATCACGTCGTTGCTGCCCTGCACCACCAGGGTCGGCTGACGGATGGTCTTCAGATAATCGAGGTAGCCGTCGACTTCTCGGTAGGCCAGGTACTCGCCGATCGCCGCGAGCTGGGCGTCGATGGTCTGCTGGCCGACCAGCGGATCGCGATCCTGGCGACGAAGCTTGCGCTCCAGGAACGCAAGACCGGCGGCTTGGCTGGCCTCAGATGGCGTGAAATGTACCTTTAGCCACAGGTGCTCGGCCGGCTCATAGGTCCTGCCGAAGATCGACGAGGACTGGCTGGTCGACATGTCCGCACCGCGCAGGCCCGTGCCGACGAGGATCAGCTTGCGCACGAGCTCGGGCGCCTGCACCGCGATCTCCTGCGAGATCATGCCGCCGATCGAGAAGCCCAGAATGTCGACCTCGCTCAGGCCGAGAGCGCGGATGAAGGCGATGGCATTGGCGCCCATCTCCTGAAAGGTGGAGGGCGTCTCACCAGAGCTGCTGGCGACGCCGGCATTATTGAACAGGATCACTTCGCGTGTCCTGGCCAAGCCGTTGGTCACCGCCGGATCCCAATGGTCCAGGGTTCCCTGAAAGTGCTGGTTGAAGACGATCGGCACGCTGCCGGCCTTGCCGAAGCGGCGATAGGCGAAGCGGATGCCATTGGCCTCGACATACTGGGTGGGAGCCGTTTCGTGGATATGTTCGGTCATGACCAGAATTCTTTCTGATGTGCCGCGGCGGGGATTAGCTTCGCCGTTCGCATGCATGAGGTAAGTCGTGCTCGCCTTTGTGAAAAAGACTTTGTAGGCTTCACCCCATACCTAGAAGGCATGGGGTGAACATGGAACTGAGGCATCTTCGGTACTTCATCGCGGTAGTCGAGGAAGGCGGATTGACCGCGGCGGCCGAACGCCGGCTGCATACCTCCCAGCCTTCGCTGAGCCGTCAGATCCGTGATCTGGAGTACGAGGTTGGCGCCCCGCTGCTGACGCGCACGACGCACGGGGTGGAACTCACGCCGGCGGGCCGCGCCTTCCTCGACCATGCACGGCTGGCGGTTGCCCAAGCCAGCACCGCCGTTGAGGCCGCCCGGCGGGCGGCGCGACCGGAGAAGCCAGCCTTCCGCATGGGTTTTCTCATCGGCGAGGAGGTCGATTGGCTGGCCAAGGTGACCCGCGCCTTGGGTGAGGATCTCTCCAGTCTCGAACTGCGTGTCTCGAGCGGCTACTCCCCACAACTTGCCGAGGAGGTGGAGCAGGGCAAGCTCGATGTGGCCATCATCCGCCGGGAGCCGAGGCCGGAACTCGCCTACCGGCTGCTTGGGCGCGAACCCATCGTGGTTGTTCTGCCCAGCGACCACGTTCTGGCGCAGCATTCCGAAATCGACGTGATCGACCTCAAGGCGGAGCCTTTCATAGGCTTCTCTGAGGTTCCCCACATTCTGCGCGATATCGTTGACGGCTATCTGGAGCGGCGCGGGGCGCCCATGACGCCGGCGCAGGTGATCGACAACTTCGCCGTTGGAATCTCGCATGTCGCCTCGACAAGAGGCTTCGCCCTGCTGCCCGCCTACGCGGCGAACTACCTGCCCTGGTCGGTGGTCAGCCGGCCGCTCAAGGGGGAGGCGCCGACTATTGACCTCGTTCTGGGGTATCACCGGGCCAATCGCTCGCCGGTATTGCGAGCGCTGTTGGAACGGCTGAATGAGATCGTTGGAATAGCCGAGAACACGGGGGGATTGCTTCGGACCGCGGACATGGCGGCGCGGCGGCATATGGGCTGAAGGACTCCTGCGCACGACCCTGTTTCCCCTTTTGCGGCTCTGGTCCGATCCATCCACGATGGATCGCGCGCCAGAGAGGCCGAGCACGCGCGGCCGCCCGATCGACCATCGATCGAGCGCAAGGCTCGCAGGTCGGTCGGCACCGGTCGCGTGAGGGATTGGGATATCTTGTGAGCGGGAGCCGCCCGGGCTCCGCTAGGATGTGGCCTGAGAAGCGATCAGGACCATTCAGCAATTAGCTGCCGCGCGACAATGAAATCGCCGGTGTCAAATCCCTCGGAGAAGCGATCGCACGTTGCCGCCAGGGAGTCGCGGGCCTCGGCGACACGACCGTTCCGATGCCATAACCGCGCCAGGCTGGTGGCCGCGCGCAGTTCCCACGACAGGGTCGAACGCTCCTGCGCGAGATCGAGTGAGCGAAGCAGCTTCGACTCGGCGGCGGCGGCCACATCCGCGCCCCCGTGCCAGAGCAGCAATTCGGCATTGACGCGCAGCACTTCGGGCAAGCTCCACAGAGCGTCACCCACATCGTCGTTCGGCTGCGGCATTGGGATTGTTGCAGCCGAGGCCAGTGCGATGATCTCCTGCGCCGTATTCAGGTCCACTCGTGGCTCGAGCGACGATGCGATCAATGCGCCGCGTTCACCGCTTTGCCGTAGTCGCAGGACAAGGGCCCAGCACCGTCTCCACCGGTCCGCCGCAGCGCGGTTCAAGGTCATATCCAGATAGTGCTGGGTCTGCGCGAGGTTGCCGATCCACAGCGATAGCGGGCAGCCCGCAAAGCAGAGAGTATAGTACATCGAGAACCAATGACCGGATTGCTCCGCCGCGGCGATTGCCTCCTGCAGCATGGCTGTCGCCTGATCGGGAAGGCCTTGGAGCCAGAGGATGCGGGTCAGCATGGTCGCCGCGGTGATCTCGTGGCTGACCTGGAATTCGCTATTCAACACATTCCCGGTACGGCGCCCGATCCTCAGCACTTGCTCGGACAGATCTCGGGCAGTCTCCTGGTCGCCGAGATAGTGATGGGTCAGACCCAGGATCCTGCCGCCCAGCAGCCTGGCAGCCTCATCGCCGGACGCGCGCGCGACCGTCGTATATTTTTCCGCAAACACCAACGCCTCGCGATACCGGCCACCGGCGCGCCGCGAAGCCCATAACCCCCAAAGCGCCTGCAACTGGATGGGCACATCGCCCACCTCGTCGGCCAGAACCAAAGCCCGGCCAAAGGCGCGCTCCAGCCGGTCCGCATCGCTCGCCGAGTACCACAGAGCGTGACCGAGCGCGGCCTGCAGTCGCATTTCCATCGCCACATCAGGCTTCGGCAAGCTCGACAGAAACTGTAGGGCCGCTTCGATCCGGTCGCGACACTCCAGGGTCAGCGACAGCCGAAACCAGAGCCGCGCGGAAGCTATCATCAGGTGCAACCCGATCAACAGGTCGCCGCCATCGGAAAAGCACCAATCGAGCGCGGCCCGAATGTCGTCGATCCGCCCAGCGTAGAGCCGCAACCACGCCTTGCCGGCATCCGATTCCCAGTCGGCGGCCGCAGCCTCGAGCAGTCTCAAGTGATGATCTGCGTGCCGCCTTGCCGTCTCCGCCTTGTCGCCGCTGGCCGCGAGCTTCTCGTTTGCGTAGATGCGCGTCGATTCCAGGAGACGGTACTGCACGACGTCACCGGTGCTGTCCGCGGTCAGCATCGACTTAGCGACCAGGTTCGCCATCGCGTCCACAGTGCTCTCTACCGCGGTCGGCGGTCGCAGTACGATCGCGAGAGCCGAATCCAAGGTGAACGTCGTCCGGAATATGGCAATGCCCTGCAGCACCGCCTGTTCGGTCGGCGACAGCAAGTGGTAGCTCCAGTCCAGCGCAGCACGCAGCGTCTGATGACGCGGCAAAGCCAATCGGCGCCCCTGCGTCAACAGGGCGAACATATCGTTCAAACCGCGCGCAAGACCGGGGAGCCCGAAGAATTCCACACGCGCCGCCGCCAGTTCGATGGCGAGCGGAATGCCGTCCAGGCGTCGGCAGATTTCGGCGGCTGTCGGCGCCAGCGCATCATTGAGCGAGAACCCGCCAAAGCCGGCAGTCGTGCGATCAACGAAGAGCTGTACCGCGGCATAACTCATTGCCTCCTCAGCCGACATGTCGTCGTTGACGGGTGGGCACGCCAGCGGCATCAGCCGATGCACGCGTTCTCCTTGTATCCGCAGCGTCTCCCGGCTTGTTACCAGCACATGCGTCCCGACGGTATTCTGGATGACGTGGTCGGCCAGGGCCGCTACCGCTTCGATGACCTGCTCGCAGTTGTCCAGAACGATCAGTAGTCGCCGGTCGCGCAGAAAATCGACGATGGCCGCCATCGGCTCATCGGCGCGCCGCACGATGCCCAGCGCCGATACGACTGCGCTCAAGACCAGCGCGGCATCCTCGACCGGCGCCAGCTCGACGAAGAACACCGCATCGCCAAAGCTCCGGCGCAAGGCTTCGGCCGTTGCCATCGCCAAGGTCGTTTTGCCGATACCGCCAGGCCCCGCAATCGTGACCAGACGTCCGCGCGAGAATTCACGCGATATGAGTTCTATGTTGTCCGTACGGCCGACAATGGCTCTTCCCCGTATCGGCAGATTGGGGCTGGCATCGAACGATGCTCCGTTCGATCCTTGCTCATCCATCCGATCCAATCGCTCGACGCGTGCGGCAAAACAATAGCCGCGGCCAGACACGTTGGTCACGTAAGGGGCGTCCCGCTGATCATCCGCAAGTGCCCTGCGGAGATTTTTGACATGAAATCGCAGGCTGTTTTCGTCGACCGTCACGCCATGCCAGACTCTCTCGAGAATAGCGCGGTTTGAGACGATCTCGCCGGCGTGCTCTACCAGAACAATCAAAAGGTCGAGCGCACGGCCGCCGAGACGTACGGGCTTGCCGTCCTTCTCAAGCCGGCGTTCCGCAGCGAACAGGCGGAACGGGCCGAACGCGAACGTCGAGAAACTGCCGTCGAGCATTCTGGGCCCTTCGCTGGCAAAATCGTGCTGTGGGTCCGTGCTTGGGCGATCCGACGGATCCCGCTGTTCCGCCACCGGGCATGCGACCCTAACATATTGGTGTTGCGGAATTTATCCCGGAGCCAGTACGCGCACCATCCTAAATGCCGTGCGAGCGTCTCGATTCCGATGACCGGAAAATCCAAACTCGGCGAGAGGTACAGTCACCCGGTGGCCAATCCGGCAGAGACTGATGCACGCGGCGATGACGCCGCTAGGCTCACGCCTTCCTCGCAACCCCATGCGGGGTTGGCTCCACCTGTTGCCGCCTCAAAGGAACCGAGGCGGGATCGGCCGGCACAGCGCCATTGTGAACCTTTCAGTTCACACAGCTTGCCGTGCAAGTCCGCTTATTCCAGGGACACGGGACATTAGATGTTGCAGCACGGCACGACGCTGTGATGCCGGGCCGTGGCAAACAATGACGCAGTCGAAAGGTCTTCAAGTGTCCACCAACAAGCCGAGAGTGCCAATCACCGGCGCAACACCTTGGACGACCAATTGACGTAGAGGTCGGGGAGCGGGCGGGCATCAAACGATGTCAGTCGGTCTGCGCTGGCCTGATGTCCCGCCCTGCTCATCGCAGGAATGTTAGCTGAACAAACGAGCCGTGGTGACCCGTCGGCACGCCGGGCTTGATCATCCCAGCGGCCGGCAGGCGGCCGGATGGACGGTCCGCGCATCATCGGCACGGTTGAAACGGCCGGTGGGCCGATCGCCACGCCATCGACGAAGGCGTGAAACGCCTACCGACACCGGAAATTCCCCGGTCGAGACGATGTCGGCGTCCGCCCCGCGGATGAAGGCCTCGATTGGAAAGGTACGTCCCCTCGATCGCTGCCCAGTTTTCTCTCAAGACCTCGGAGACAATCATGTCGAATCTGTTCACGCCGACCAAGGTCGGCCGCTACACCCTCTCTCATCGCGTCGTGCTGGCGCCGATGACCCGCCTGCGCACCATCCAGCCCGGCGACATCCCAAGCCCGATGATGGCCGACTTCTACGGCCAGCGCGCGTCCGAAGGCGGCCTCGAAGTCATCGAAGGCGTCAGCATCTCCATCCCTGCCCGCTCCTACCTGGGGGCGGCGAGCTTCTATCACGACGGGCAGATGGCGGGCTGGAAGGCGGTCGCCGATGCCGTCCACGCCAAGGGCGGCAGGGCCTTCATGCAGCTCATCCACGGCGGCCGGCAGAGCCATGTCGAGATGACCGGCGGCGTCGCCCCGCTCGCCCCCTCGGTCGTCCCGTTCGACGGCGTCGCCGTGACCAAGGACGGCTTCGTGCCGGCCTCGCCGCACCGCGCGATCGAGATCGAGGAGATCCCGGGCCTCATCGAGGAGTTCCGCGTCGCCGCCCAGCGGGCACTCGACGCCGGCTTCGACGGGGTCGAACTCCATGGCGCCAACGGCTACCTGGTCGACCAGTTCATCCAGGACGGCACCAACAAGCGAACGGACGCCTATGGCGGCCCAATCGAGAACCGGGTGCGCTTCCTCAAGGAAGCGGTCGAGGCGCTCATTTCGGTGTGGAGTGCCGACCGCGTCGGCGTGCGCATTTCACCATCGGGCGAATGGGGCGGCATCTCCGACAGCAATCCGGAAGCGACCTTCACTTACGTCGCCAAGCTGCTGAACCAGTACGGCCTCGCCTATCTGCATGTCATCGAGCCGCGCATCAAGGGTGACTCGACGCTGCACGAGGGCCATCCTCCCGTCGCGGTCAAGTATCTTCGCCCGCATTTCTCGGGCCCGATCATCGCCGCCGGCGGCTTCGATCGCGACAGCGCCATGGCGATCGTCGAGGCCGGGGATGCCGACCTGGTCGCCTTCGGCCGCCATTTCTCGTCGAACCCCGACCTGCCGTACCGCCTGAAGCACAACCTGCCGCTCACCCCGTACGTCCGTGACGCCTTCTGGGGCGGCGACGAGCGCGGCTACACGGATTTCCCGGCCTATCAGCAGGAGCTGGCCGAGGCGGTCTAGGCCCGCCTCGCCCCAGCCATTCAACCCAAGGAGCTATCATGTCGCGCACCATCAAGTTCACACGAGCCGGGGAACCGGACGTCCTCGAGTTCGTCGAGACCGTGGTCCCCGCACCCGGTCCGACCGAGGTCCGCATCAAGGTCAAGGCGATCGGCATCAACCGCGCCGAATCCATGTGGCGCCTGGACGATTACATCGAACCGGTCGCCCACTTCCCGGCCATCCTGGGCTACGAGGCCGCCGGCATCGTCGATGCCGTCGGCACGGAGGTTAAGGATTTCGCCGTCGGCGACGCGGTCAACGTCATGCCGTCCTTCTCGATGAACCAGTACGGCACCTATGGCGAGGTCGTCCTGGTGCCGGTCCACGCCGTGGTGAAGCATCCGAAGTCGCTCAGCTTCGCCGAGGCGGCGTCGATCTGGATGATGTTCGTCACCGCCTATGGCGCGCTGGTCGAGGATGCCAAGGTCGGCAAGGGCGATTTCGTGCTGATCCCCGCGGCCTCGAGCAGCGTTGGCCTGGCCGCGATCCAGATCGCCAGCTATGCTGGGGCGACGCCGATCGCGCTCACGCGCACCTCGGCGAAGCGGCAGCAGTTGCTCGACGCCGGCGCCGCCCACGTGATCGCCACGTCCGAGGTCGACCTGGTGCAGGAAGTGATGCGTATCACCGACGGCAAGGGCGCCCGCGTCGCCTTCGACCCGGTCGGCGGCCCGGACTTCCCGAAGCTGATCTCGGCGCTGACGTTCCAGGGCACCGTCTATCTCTACGGTGCGCTCGCCGAGGACGTCACCCCGCTGCCCGTGCTGCAGATGATCGCCAAGATGCCGATCATCAAAGGCCAAAACATCTGGCTGACCAGCGGCGACAAGACGCGCCGCGAGGCTGCCGTGGAATACGTGCTGAAGGGCTTCGAGGTCGGCGCGCTCAAGCCCGTCATCGATCGCACCTTCACGTTCGACGAAATGGTCGAGGTCCACCGCTATCTCGAAGCCAACGGCCAGTTCGGCAAGATCGTCGTCACGGTTTGATGGCTGGTAGCCGGCACCGGGCGCTCATCCCGCCCAGTGCCGGCGGATCGAAACATCGACGGCGCCGGGTAGCCCAGGCGCCGTCGTGCACCGCTACAGTGTCGGCAGGTAAGTGGGGAGATGATCCGCCATGAAATCGATGAACGCCCGCAATCTTGGGAGCGCTTGGCGTCCGGGCGGCCACATCAGGCGGAACACGTTCCGGTCGGTCAGGTAGCGATCCAGCACCGAGACCAGAGTGCCGTCTTCGAGCTGCCGCCGCACCGTAAAGGCCGATAGGCTGGTGAGCCCGATCCCCCGTTCGGCCAGGCCGATCAGCGGCTCCGTGGTGTTGGCGATGAACGACGTCGGCAATGCCAGATCCAGATAGACGCCGTCGCGCATGAGGCGCCAGCTCTCCAGCTTCCCCGCCGTCGACCAGCGATAATGCAGGCAGACATGGGACAGCAGATCCTCCGGCTCCTGCGGCGTGCCATGCTCGGCGAGATAGGCGGGCGAACCCACGATCACGTAGCCGTATTGACCGATGATCTTCGACATCAGCTGGGAGTTGGCCGCCGGCCCCGTCCGCACCACGACATCGAAGCCTTCCTCGATGACATCGACGAGCCGGTCGGAAAATTCGATATCCAGACTGATGTCCGGAAAGGCTTTCGCAAACGCGCTGATGACCGGGGTCAGGAGCATTCCGGCCAGAGGCATGCTGACCCGCAGCCGCCCCTTCGGCCCCTGGGTCACCTGAGCAATCTCGAGTTCCGCCGCCTCGAACTCTTCGACGATCTTCTGGCAGCGATGGAGGAAAATCTCGCCCTCGGTGGTGAGGGTGACGCTCCGCGTGCTGCGATGGAACAGGCGCGCGCCCAGTCCGTCCTCCAGTCTGGCGATCGTCTTGCCGACGGCGGAGGTGGAAACACCCAGCTTGCGCGCAGCAGCCGTGAAGCTGCGCAACTCGCTCACCAGCAGAAACGTGCTCAACGCGTCGAAGCGATCCATGCCTCAGTCCTGTCCAACACTCCTATCCCCCTGCACAGCTTCCCGTTCCGCTATATCCGGGACGGCTTCCCGGGGGTCGAGGAGGTCGTTAGCCACGGGGCTGAGCGCATCAAGTGAATGTGTTTGCCTGCGGGCTCCGGACTCTGCCTTAAACCACGCTGTCGGAACAGCATATGCCCCCGCGCGGAGGCGACCTCGCCCCGCTGGACGGCTGCTGCCCGCCGTCTCCCTTGCCGATGAAGCGTGGTCATACGGAATTTAGGTGCTTATTGTCGTGCGTGCTCGGCGCGGCGGCGCCCCTCGGCACCAGGACGCCTATGGTAGACATTCGCTGGCTCGATGATTTCTTGATGGTCGCGGAGACCCGCAACTTCTCCCGCTCAGCCGAGTTGCTGCATTCGACGCAACCCGCCGTCAGCCGTCGGATCCAATCGCTCGAGGACTGGCTTGGCGCCCGTTTGTTCGACCGCAATAGCCAACCGATTTCGCTGACACCCGAGGGTGAGTTGTTCCGGCCGGCCGCCGAGGAGATTCTCCGGCGCCTCAACCGAGCCCGCGAAGAGGTGCGCACGGCGCACGACCGGGCCCCCAAGATCCTGCGGTTCATCACGACGCACAGTCTCGCGACAACTTTCCTGCCGGCCTGGCTGCGCTCGGTCGAGGACCTGACGGGCGTTGTCGCCATGCGCCTCGAGACGGCCCGGCTCGACGACTGCGTCGCCGCGATGATCGGCGGCCAGAGCGACTTCATGCTGGCCTATACCCATCCGGCCACCCCCCTGCCCCTCGACGCCGAAGGCTTCAAGTCCACCGTGATCGGGCGCGATCGCCTGGTGCCCGTGTCGGCGCCCGACGCTGATGGGCGCCCGCTGCATCCGATCCCGGGCCAGGCGGCCGATCGCAAGAGCGGCTATCTCGCCTACACGCTCTCTTCCGGTTTCGGCCGGATGATCGACCTGTCGCTGCATGGCCGCGAAGGCGCGCTGCATCTGACACGCGTGTTCGAATCCCATCTGGCGGGCGTGCTCAAGATCATGGCGCGGCAAGGGCGCGGGCTCGCCTGGCTCGCCGCACAGGATGCGGCACCCGACATCGACGCCGGAACATTGGTCATCGCCGGCACCGACGACTGGACGATCGATCTCGACGTTCGGATCTTTCGAAACAGCTCGCGGATCTCGCCTGCGGCCGAGCATTTCTGGAAGCATGTCGCAGGGAGCACTATACGCTAACGTCATTGAGCAATCGGGAAAAGGAATTATACGCGCAAACCGCCCTTCCTTAGAGTTCGCATAGTCCAATTTTCTGCCGGTGGATTCTATGCGTGCTCCGCGAATTGCCATTCTGGGCTTCGCCATCGAATGCAACCGTTTTGCGCCGATCTCGACCCGCGAGGATTTCTTGGCTCGCGCGATACTGCCCGGTGATCTGTTGATTGCCGAGGCGCGGAAATCAGCGCCCGCCATGACCCCCGAGATCCCCGCTTTCGTTCGCAGGATGGACACGCTGCGCCCCTGGACGCCCGCCCCGATCCTGTTCGCAAACGCCGAGTCCGGCGGCCCGGTCGACCACGGCTTTTTCGTCGAGATTCTCGAGCGTTTCCGGCAGGACCTCACGGCGGCCTTGCCGCTCGACGGCGTCTACATCTGTGAACACGGCGCCGCCATCACGACGGAGGAGGACGATCCCGACGGCGCTGTGTTCGCGCTGGTCCGCGAGATCGTCGGCCCCGACGTACCGATCGTGGCCACGATCGACCTGCATTCCAACGTGTCGGAGCGCATGGTCGCGGCAGTCGACGCGCTCATCTCCTACCGGCGCAACCCGCACACGGACATGGCCGATCGAGGCGCAGACGCCGCCGCGGCACTCGCGGAGTTGCTGGATGGGGTAAAGACCGCTGTCGCCCACGTCCGCCTACCGATCTGCCCGCCGCCGACCGTGCTCTTGACCGCGCCCGGCGCCGGCCCCTATGCCGACCTGATCGCCGCGGCCGAGGCGACGGCCGCGGCCGACCCGCGACTGCTCAACATCTCGATCGTCGGCGGCTTCGCTTATGGCGACACACCCAAGAACGGCCTGACCGTGCTGGCGACGACCCGCGGCGATGCGGCCCTCGCCCGCCGCACTGCCGCGGGGCTCGCCGCCTACGCCTGGCGCGAGCGTGCGCGCTTCATCCCGCGCCTGACGCCGTTCGACGAGGCGGTGGCGCTCGCCAAGGCGACTGGCGAGCAGCGGGGTCGCCCGCCGGTGCTGCTCGCCGACGTTGCCGACAACCCAGGCGGTGGCGGCCGCGGCAACACGGTCTTCCTGCTGAGGGCCCTGCTCGACGCCGGCGCGCGCAACGTGCTCCTGGGCGTGCTGACCGATCCTGAGCTCGCCGCCGAGGCACATTCTTTGGGCGAGGGCGTCGCCTTCGCCGCCCGCTTCAACCGCGCGGAGCAGGCGACCTATTCGGAACCGTTCGAGGCGCAGGCGACCATCCTGCGGCTTAGCGACGGCAAGGGCGTCGGCCGGCGCGGCCAACTCGCCGGTTGTGCCTTCGACCTCGGCCCCTCGGTTGCACTAGCCATCGACGGCATCGTGCTCATCGTCATCACCCATCGTCACCAGTGCCACGAGCCGGCGTTTTTCGAGCTGTTCGGCCTGAACATCGGCGCCGCCCGCACGGTCGTCCTGAAGTCGCGCGGCCATTTCCGCGCCGCCTTCGACGAGTTCTTCACGCCCGAGCAGATCGTCGAGGTCGATGCCCCCGGCCTGACATCGCCATTGCTGTCGCGCTTCGATTTCAAGAAGCTGCCGCGGCCGGTCGTCCCGCTCGACAGGATCGACGACTGGACGCCCAACGTCCGACTGCTGCAGGGAGGCGCTCGATGAGCCTCGCCACGCTGGAAACGCCCTGCCTGATGCTCGAGACCGGGCGGCTCGACCACAACCTCGGGCGCATGGGCGAACGGGCCCGGGCGCTCGGCGTCCGCCTCCGTCCCCATCTCAAGACTGCGAAATCCTATGATGTCGCGCGCCTCGCCACCGCGGGCGAGTTCGGCGGCATCACCGTCTCGACGCTGGCCGAAGCGGAATATTTCCTGGCCGGCGGCATCACCGACCTGCTCTATGCCGTCGGCATCGTCCCGAGCAAGCTGCCGCGCGCCGCCCGCCTTGTTGAGGCCGGCGCGCACCTGACGCTGATCCTCGATTCCGTCGAGACGGCACGCGCGGTCGCGGCCTTTGCCGATCTGCGCCGGGTCGCCTTCGCGGTGCTGATCGAGATCGACACAGGTGAAGGCCGGTCAGGCGTACTGCCCGAGGCCGCCGACCTCGTCGAGATCGGCACGGCGCTCGAGCAGCCGCCCTATTGCCGGCTGCAGGGCGTCATTACCCATGCCGGCCATTCCTACGCGGCCCGCGATCTCGAGACGGTGGCGCGCATCGCCGAGGCCGAGCGGTCGGGTGCCGTCCGGGCGGCCGAGCGCCTGAGGGCGGCCGGCCTCAGCGTGCCGGTCGTGAGCGTCGGCTCGACCCCGACGGCACTCCATGCCCGGCACCTCAGCGGTGTCACCGAGCTCCGGGCCGGCGTCTATATGTTCGGCGATCTGTTCCAGGCCCAGATCGGCAGCTGCACGCTCGACGATCTCGCCGTCTCCGTGCTCGCCACCGTCACCGGTCATCATCGCGACGCCGGCCACCTGCTGATCGATGCCGGCGCGCTCGCACTCTCCAAGGACCGCAGCACCGCCGACGCGCCGCACGATTACGGCTTCGGCCTGCTCGTCCATGCCGACGGCACACCGTTTGCTCAGGAGCTGAGGATCTTCAAGGTCTACCAGGAGCACGGCCTGGTGCGCGCGGCCGACGGCGCGTTGCCGTTCGACGAGCTGCCGATCGGCGCCCAGGTGCGCGTGCTGCCGAACCATGTCTGCATGACGGCGGCCATGTACGACCGCTATCACCTCGTGAAGAACGGCGCGCTCGCGGGCGAATGGACGCGGACGAACGGCTGGTAGCGGCCGTCCACCCGTCCCGGATCAGGAGAAGGCGATCTCAGTGCCGCGGCCGCCCTCGCCTGCCCGGCGAACCGCCAGCGCCGCCACCGCCAGGTCCTGCAGCGCGATGCCGGTGCTGTCGAAGAGCGTAATGCTCTCTCCCTCCATTCGGCCGGGCAGCCGGCCGGACACGAGGCCGCCGAGCGTGCCGCAGATGTCCTCCGGCCTGAGCAAGCCCAGCCGGACCGCGGTCTGGCACTCGCCGATCGTGACGGCCTGCTCGAGACTGTCGACATAGACCGCGGCACGCGTGACCAGGGCGGAATCGAGTTCCTGCTTGCCGGCAGTATCCGCCCCCACGGCATTGACGTGGGTGCCGGGACGAACCCAGGCCGCGTCGACGAGCGGTGCCTGCCCCGGCGTCGCGGTGACCAGGATATCGGCCGCGCGTACCGTCTCCTCGAGGTCGGCGCCGCGCGCGGCGAGGCCGCGGGCGCGCACCGCTTCGAGGAAGGCTTCGAGCCGGGCCGGCGTCCGGTTCCAGGCGACAACCTCGTCGAGCGACCGCACGCAGCGGATGGCGTCGAGCTGGTAGAGCGCCTGGGTGCCGGTACCGACGATGCCGAGGACCCGCGCGTCGGGCCGCGCGAGATGGCGCGTCGCCAGCGCCGCCGCGGCACCCGTGCGCACGCCGGTCAGATAATTGGCGCCGACCAACGCCGACGGCTGCCCGGTCGCCGGATCGAACAGCAGCGTTGTCGACTGGTGATTAGTGAGATTGCGCTCGGCGTTGCCCTGCCAGTAGCCGCCCGCCTTGAGGCCGAGCGCGCCGGCGGCACGGTCGTAGCCGGTCTTGACGCCGAACACGGCCGAGGGGCTGCCCAGCTTCTCGCGCACCACCGGATAGCTCGCGGCCTCCCCCCGGTCTAGGGCGGCGAATGTTTCCGCGACCGCCTCGATCGCGTCCGACATGGTGACGAGGGCGCGCGCCTCGGACTCGGGGATGATCAGCATGCTTATTCCTAATTCATGAGCGACGAAGCCGCGAAATGGCACGCGGCCGAATGATCCGGACCGACGGCGACCGTCGGCGGCGGGGTCTGGCGGCAGATATCCTGCGCCATCGGGCAGCGCGTATGGAAGCGGCAGCCGGCGGGCGGCGCCAACGCGCTCGGCACGTCGCCCTTGAGCACGACGCGCGTCCGCGGCCGCTCCGGATCGGGCACCGGAATGGCCGACAGCAGCGCCTGCGTATAGGGATGACGCGGCGCCTCGAACAGCGCCTGCGTCGGACCGGATTCGACGACGCGGCCCAGGTACATTACGGCGACCCGATCGGCGACGTTCCTCACGACCGCCAAGTTGTGCGAGATGAACAGGAAGGTAAGCCCGAACTCGCGCTGCAGATCAGCCAGGAGTTGCAGGATCTGCGCCTGGACCGAGACGTCGAGCGCCGAGACCGCCTCGTCGAGCACGATGAAGCGCGGCTTCAAGCTCAGCGCACGGGCGATGCCGATGCGCTGGCGCTGCCCGCCCGAGAACTGGTGCGGATGCTTCTCCGCCGCCGAGGCCGGCAGGCCTACGACCTCGAGCAGCTCGGCGACCCGGCGGCGGCGCTCGGCACCGGCGGCGGCGCGATGGATGTCGAGGGGCTCGGCGATGATGTCGCGCACACGCATCCGCCCGTCGAGCGAGGCCCAGGGGTCCTGGAACACCATGCCGAGGTCGCGGCGGATCTCGGTGAGCGCGCGGCCCTTGAGCGTGAGGAGATCGATGCCGTCGAACTGGACCCGCCCGGCCGTCGCTTCCAGCAGGCGGACGAGCAGCCGCCCCATGGTCGACTTGCCGCAGCCGCTTTCGCCGACGATGCCCATCGTCTCGCCTTGCCGCACCTCGAGATCGACGCCGTCGACGGCGCGCAGCACGGGCCGATCGGCACCGAACAGGCCGGCCCCGAACCGGCTTGGCTGGCTGCCGAAATGCTTGGTCAGCCCCTCGGCCTTCAGCAGGACGGGTCGCATCATGCGGTTTCTCCGGCGGGCTCTCCGACGACCCTCGCTTCGGGAGCGGCGCGCCAGCACGCAGCTTCGTGGCCGGCGTCGAGCATGAAGAATGGCGGCGCCCCGGTGCAGCGGCTGGCAGCGACGGCGCAGCGCGGCTGGAACCGGCAGCCCTCCGGCATGTCGGCGAGTGCCGGGACCGTGCCCGGGATCGGCAGCGGCCGGCAAAGCGGCCCGTCAAGCGGTGGGATTGAGCCCAGGAGTCCTTGGGTATAGGGATGGAACGGCGCCCGGAACAGCGCCTTGACCGGCCCGGTCTCGGCGACCCGTCCGGCATAGAGCACGACGACCCGGTCGGCGAACTCGGCCACCACGCCCAGGTCGTGGGTGATGAGCATGATCGACATCGCGAGCTCCCGGCGCAGGCTGCGCAGCAGGTCGAGGATCTGCGCCTGGACCGTGACGTCGAGCGCGGTCGTCGGCTCGTCGGCGATGAGCAGCTTCGGCTCGCACGCGAGCGCGATCGCGATCATGACGCGCTGGCGCATGCCGCCCGAGAGCTGATGGGGATAATCGCCAAGCCGCTTCGCCGCGGCGGGGATCTCGACCAGCTCGAGAAGCTCGATCGCGCGCCGCTTTGCCTCGGCCCGGCCGGCGCCGCGATGGTGGACGAGCGTCTCGACGATCTGCTCGCCGATCGAGAGCACCGGGTTCAGCGAACTCATCGGCTCCTGAAAGATCATGGCGATCCGGTCGCCACGGATGCGACGCATCTCCGCCTCGCTGAGGGCCAGCAGGTCCGCACCCGCGAAGCGGACCGTACCCGCCGTCACACGGACGGTCTCGGGCAGAAGGCGCATCGTCGAGAGCGCGGTCATGCTCTTGCCCGAGCCGGACTCGCCGACGACGCCCACGACCTCGCCGGCGCCGATCGAGAAGGAGACGCGATCGAGAATCCGGAGGTGGCCCACCTCCGTCGTGAGCCCGTCGATTTCGAGCAGGGGCTTTACGGCTGCGGTCATATCAGCGGCCCTCGAGCTTGAGGCGCGGATCGAGCACGTCGCGCAGCCCGTCGCCGATCAGGTTCACGCCCAGCACGGTCACCGCGATCACGAGCCCAGGAAACAGCGAGATCCAGGGCGCCGACGGGATATAGTTGCGGCCGTCCGCAATGATATTGCCCCAGCTGGGCGTGGGCGGCGGTGGACCGACGCCGACGAAGCTCAGCACCGCCTCGGCCAGGATCGAGACGGCGAAAATGAAAGTCATCTGCACGATGAGCGGGGCCAGGCAGTTCGGCAGCACGTGACGCAGGATGATGCGCAGGTGGCCGGCGCCGGCGACACGCGCCGCATCGATATATTCCATGCGGCGCACGACCAGCACGGCGGCGCGCACGATGCGCGCCGTGCGCGGGGCATAGGTGACAGCGAGCGCGATCACGACGTCGCCGATCGACGGCCCCAGCACGGAGGCGAGCGCGATCGCGAGCAGTACGCCCGGGAAGGCCATGAGCGCGTCCATCGCCCGCATCAGCGGATTGTCGAGCCGGGAGAAATAGCCGGCGCCGACGCCGATGATCACGCCAAGCACTGTCGAGCTGAGCATGGCCAGCACGCCGATGGCGAGCGACGTGCGCCCGCCGTAGAGCACGCGGCTCAGCACATCGCGGCCGAAATTGTCGGTCCCCATCAGGTGAACGGCGTTGGGCGCGCCCAGGCGATAGTGGAAGTCGTTCTTGAGCGGCGAATAGGGTGCGATCAGGTCGGCCGCCACGGTCGCCAGCACCACGACCAGCAGCAGGACGGCGCCGGTCACGAACAGCCGGTGGCCCAAAAGCCGGCGGAGCATGGGATGGCGCCCGAGGAAGCCCAGCGGCTTCGCCGCCGCGGGGGCCGAGAGGACCGTTTCAACGCTCATGGGCCACCCGCGGGTCGAAGACGCCATAGAGCAGGTCGACGGCGATATTCACGAGCACCATGAACAATCCCACAATCAGGATGCCGCCCTGGATCACCGGCAGGTCGCGGCGCAGTACGGCATCGATGATCAGCCGCCCGACACCCGGAATCGCGAAAACGGATTCGATCACCACCGCGCCGCTGAACAGGATGCCGATGCTGATGCCGAGCACGGTCAGCACCGGCACGCCGATGTTGAGCAGCGCGTGCTTGAGGATGACGATGCGGCCGGGCAGCCCCTTGGCCCAAGCCGTGCGGATGTAGTCCTGGCTCAGCACCTCGAGCAGGCTGGACCGCGTCATGCGCGCGAGCAGGCCCACCTGGGTGATGGCGAGTGCCGCCGCCGGCAAGGTGGTCGTGTGCAGCCAGCCCATGGGGCTGTCGGTGAACGGCACGAAGCCGCCTGTCGGGAACCAGCCGAGCGCCACCGAGAACACGTAAATCGCGACCAGACCCAGCCAGAAGTCCGGCAGCGACAGGCCGACGAGCGCACTCGTCATGACCGCCTGGTCGATCCAGCTGTTGCGCTTCAGCGCTGCGACCGTGCCGCTGCCGACGCCGAGCAGCAGGGTCAGGACCAGGGCGAAGCCGGTCAGCGACAGGGTGATCGGCAGGCGCTCCAAGATCGCCGTGGCGACGCTGCGGTTGAGCAGGAGCGACTGGCCAAGATCGCCTGAGAGCAGGTTGCGGTACCAGTGCAGCGCCTGCATCCAGACCGGCTGGTCGAGCCCGAGGTCGGCGCGGATGTGGGCGAGCTCCTCCGGGCTGGCGCTCGGGCCGGCGAGCTCGGCCGCCGCATCGCCCGGCACCAGCCAGATCAGCACGAAGGCGATCAGCGACACGAGCAGGAGCACCGGCACGGCACTCGCCAGGCGCTTGATAAGAATGCGTGACATGGCTGTTCCCGCCCGACCCGGCTACTTGAACCAGACGTCCCACATCCGGGGGATGCGGAACGGCTTGTAGTTGGCGACGTTCGCCCGCGTCGCCTGGTAGATGCCGAGGTCGCCGAGCTTGATCGCGTAGACCTGGTCGATGAGGCGCTGCTGGAAGGCGGCGAACGCCGCCTTGCGGTCGTCGAGCGAGGGCGAGGAATTGAGCTTGTCGGCGTCCGCCTCGAGCTCGCTATCGACATGCTGCTGCCAATTGTCCTTGCCGGTGAAGAAGGTCGTGGTGCTGTACGGTCCCTCCCACGGCTCGACGCCGATGAAGATCGGGAACATGTTCCAACCGACGGGCTTCTGCCGCATGGCGATCGAGGTCGGCCAGTCGGCCACCTGCAGCTTGACGTTGATGCCGACCGCCTGGAGCTGCTGGCTCGCCACGACCGAGGCGTCGTTGTCGTTCTTGAAGCTGTTGTCGGTGACGAGCGTGAACGGCTCGCCCTTGTAGCCGGCCTCCTTCAGGAGCCGCTTGGCCAGCTCCGGGTCATTGAGGTTGTACTTGTCCTTGCCGACGTCGCCCGCGAAATATTCCGTGCCCGGGTGCTGCCAGCCGTGCGTGAGCCGGAACAGCCCGTCGGTCGCGATCGCCATGATCTCCTCGTTGCCGAGTGCTGCGCGCACCGCCTCGCGGAACTTGAGGTTCTTGGTCGGCCCGTCGTTGGCGTTGAGGAAGAAGACCTGAAAGGCCCAGGGCATCATCTGGTAGAGCTTGACGTTCTGGTCGGTCTTGAGCCGCTCCGCGTCGGCGACGGCGAGCTGTTCCAGCGCCTGGACCTCGCCGGTCTGCAGCGCCGCGGCGCGGGCGCCCGATTCCGGCATGAAACGGAAGGTGACCGTGTCGAAATAAGGCGTCTTCTTGCCGCCGAAGCCGTCCGGCCCAGAGAACTGGCCGTTCGGCACATAGCCATCGAAGCGCTTCAGCTTGACGTAGCTGTCCGGCTTGTATTCGACGAACTGGTAGGGGCCGGTGCCGATGAGCGCGATCTTGTTCGGCTCCTTCGCCGCCTCCTCGGCCGGCATGATCACCATCGGCGCGCGCGGCGTGCTGATGAAATCGAGGAACGCCGGCACCGGCTGCTTCAGATGGACCACGACGGTATAGGGGTCGGGCACGTCGATGCCGGAGACGGTCGCGAGCAGCTGGGCCGAGGCGCCGACCTTGGCATAGCGCTCGAGCGACGCCTTCACGTCGACGCCGGTCATCTCCTTGCCGTTATGGAACTTGACGCCCTTGCGCAGGTGGAACGTGTAGGTTTGCAGATCGGGTGAGGTCGTCTCGTCCGTGGCGAGTTCCGGGATCACCGCACCGGTCTCGCCGCGTGTATAGAGCGTCTCGAAGACATGCATCGTGATGTTGCGCGCGGCCTGGGCGAAGGTCGTCATCGCGTCGAGGCTCGGCGGCTGCGCCTGCTGGGCCACGACGACGTCACCGCCGCGGGTTTGCGCCAGGACCGGCGTGCCGAGCGTGAGCAGGGCAGCCGCCAGCGCCGCGACGCCGAACCGGCGCCGGTCAATGTTTGCCTTCATCTCGCAATCCCTGTTGCTAGTCAGACTTTATCGTTTCGTCGACCGGTCAGGTCGCATAGTCCGGCTCTTCCCGGTCGAGCATCCGGCGCCAGGCGTCGAGATGCAGGCGCGCATCGAACCGCTCGCCCCAAGGGCCGGTGTAGCGATCGCGCAGATCATCCCGCAGGACCGCGAGCGGCAGGCCGGCGGCCGTCGCGGTCATCTGGTACATGCAGGTCCGCTCGGCCATGTAGAGCTCGTCGAAGGCCTCGTGGATCGATGGGCCGACGACCGTGACACCGTGATTGGCCATCAGCAGGATCGTGCGCTCACCCAGCACGCGCGCCACACGCTCGCCCTCGTCGTCGCTCAGCACCGGCCCGTTGTGCGTGTCGTCGTAGGCGATCCGGTCATAGAGCGTCAGGCTGTTCTGATGGGCGAGCTCGAGCTTGCCGCCCTTCGCCATCGAGAGCGCGGTCAGGTATTGCGGATGGACATGCAGGATGCAGGTCGCCTGCGGATGGTTCAGATGAATCTTGGCATGGATGTGGAACGCCACTTTGCGCAGCTCGCCCGCGCCTTTCAGCACCCGCCCCTCGAGGTCGCAGAGGATAAGCTTGCTCGCGGTGATCTCGCGAAAATGCAAACCGCGAGGATTGATCAGGAACAGGTCGCGGCTACCCGGCAACATGACGCTGTTGTGATTGGCAATCTGCTCGTTCATGCCGAGCCGCGCGAGAACACGGAATACGGCGGCGAGGTCGCACCGCGCCTGCCACTCATCCTCTGCCGAGACTGTCAAGCCCAGGGGCATCGTTCGACACCTCTCTCCCAATCTTCGAGTGATCGATCGTAGAGGCAGCCTGCCAATGCGGGGAAATGAGTAATGCGGATCGGGTGATGCGTCCTTCGTATCTTGCCCGCCTGCCCGTTTGCCCCTCCCCCGCTGCCGGCAACGCAGGTCGTTACGGCCGGAGTATTCCAACCGCGCGGAAGCTGCTCGCCAGACATTGGGCGCGCCCGGTCAGGCTTGATGGACGAACTTGGTGCTGAGATAGGCATCGAGCCCTTCCGTACCGCCTTCGCTCCCGTAGCCGCTCTCCTTGACGCCGCCGAACGGCGTCTCCGGAACATTGATCGCATAGGTATTGATGCCGACGAGCCCGCATTCCAGCGCATCCGCGACCGCCGTAGCGGTTCGGACGGAGGTGGTGAAGGCATAGGCCGCCAAGGCATAGGCAAGACCGTTCGCCTCGGCGATCACCGTGTCGAAATCGTCGAACCGCCGGGTGAGAATCACTGGGCCGAACGGCTCTTCGCTCATGATCTGAGCCGCCATCGGCACGTCGGTGAGCACGGTCGGCTGCCAGAAGAAGCCGCGATTGCCGATCCGGCCGCCGCCGGCCGCAAGCCGGGCTCCGCGGTCGAGCGCGTCGCCGATGAGGCGATCCATCGCCGCCATCCGCCGGGGATTGGCGAGCGGCCCCATCTGGGTTGCCGGATCGAGCCCGTTGCCGACCACCAACTCATTGGCCAGTTCCGACACGCGGTCGACGAAACGGTCGTGGATGCTCGAATGGACGAAGAAGCGCGTCGGGGCAGCACACACCTGCCCGGCATTGCGGAACTTGCCGGCGATGGTGAGCCTTGCCGCCTCATCGACGGCCGCATCGTCGAACACGATCACCGGCCCATGCCCGCCCAGCTCCATCGTCGCACGCTTCGCACCCGTCGCGGCGAGCCCGGCCAATTGCTTGCCGACGGCTGTGGAGCCGGTGAACGAGATCTTGCGAATGACATCGGAGGCAATCAGGCGGGTCGAGATTTCGGCGGGGACGCCGAACACGACATTAAGAACCCCCTTGGGCAGCCCAGCGTCATCGAACGCGCGGGCGATTGCCAGGCACGTGGCCGGCGTCTCCTCCGACGGCTTGATGATGCAGGAGCAGCCGGCAGCAAGTGCCGCCGCGATCTTGCGCGTCGGCGTGGTGGCGGGAAAATTCCACGGCGAGAAGGCGGCAACCGGGCCGATCGGCTCCCGCAGGACCAGGTAGCGCGATCCGTCGGCTCGTGGCGGTATGATGCGACCGTAGCTGCGCCGGCCTTCTTCGGCGCACCAGTCGATATTGTCCGCGGCAGCCAGCACCTCAAGCCTCGCCTCGGCCAGCACCTTGCCTTCCTCGAGCGTCAACAGCGTCGCGATATGTTCGACACGCTCGCGGACCAGTTCGGCGGCGCGGCGCAATAGCCGGGCTCGATCATAGGCCGACGTCTTGCGCCACAGGGCGTAACCGCGCCGCGCCGCTTCCAGCGCACGATCGAGGTCCGCCGGAGAGGCGTGCGGCAGGTGCGCAAGCACTTCCTCGGTCGCAGGATTGATCACGGGACTGGTGTCACGCCCATCAACCGGCAGCCAACAGCCATCGATGAACAGAAGCGGCGCATCGTAAGACATTTGACGGAACTACTTTCGCGACGGGGAACAGTTTTGCTGTCGCCGAGTAGTACATCGTCATCGTGTCGGAGATGAAATGACTAATCCTGATTGACCGATGCAGCATCCGCATCCGCATCTGCACCTTCGTGCTTCAATCGCCGACGGTGGCCGGGGCCGGGCTGTCGAATGATCTAAAGAACTCGGCAAACTGGCTTTAGACACGTGACCCAAACCTGGGTATGGCACTGTCCGCTTCCGAGAAGTTTCCCCCGTCCAGGAAAGACCGCCATGGGCACACCGCCGCCCTGCCGCTGCCCGGCTTCCATACGGCTATCATGGCGCCGTCGCCTGCACATGAGCGACGGCGTTTCCGGCCGAGCCGACAGCAAGCCTGGGGCCAACGGAATAGCTCAGCCCGACATCCTGGGTACCGGTGAATGTCGCGCTCGGGTTGCCGTTATCGAAAAAGCCATCGGCCGTATCGTAGCCGTCCATGCCCACGACGGCATTCCCGACCAGGGTCACGACACCGCTATCCCAGGTGACGCCGGGGATGGCGATGGAAATGTGATGGATGCGGCGATAGCGGTCTTCAGCGGCCGTGACAGAGCTCCGCGAGCCGCCCTGCAAGTCGAAATCCGAGATGATGTCCTCGAAGGAGACTTGGTTGTAGGCAATCGTGCTCGCGCCGGCTTTCCCGCCGCCGACCCACGCGGCGATCCCGTAATGGGTGGCGTCGGTGGCATTGTCGCCGAAACCGGCGATGTAGTTGTGTTCGACGACCGTCTGATAGGCATTCCTCACCACGATCGCATCGCCCTGATCGCCAGCACCGGTCACACTATAGACGCTGTTGGCCACGACGGACCATGACGCGCCGTTCTGCAGATAGATCGCGGCGGAGCCCGTTATGGACGGCGCCATGGAAAAGAAATTGTTTTGCAGCCAGCCGGCCGTGGCGACGCCGCCATCGCCGTTCGGGTCGGCATCGCTCACCTCGAAGCCGCGGCCGCCGGAGTTCGAGATCCAGCTATAGAGGATCGCGTTATTGGCCAGGCTGCCCCGGCTGACATAGGTTTGGCCATCGGCGCCATAGGCGGACAGCAGGATGCCCTGCGCTTCGGTGTTGCTGACCGTGACATTGTAAATGACGCTGCCGCTGGCGCGGAGAATGATGCCGGCCGTGCTGCCGGGCACCGGCGTGGCACTTGTCGGGACGGGACCTTGCACAGTCAGATTCTCGATGGTGATCGGATCGTCGGCGGTGCCGGACGAAATCAGATACGAATTCGATGCCAGGATGGCCGGCATGGTTTCTGAGCCCGGTGACGGTTCGGATGACGGTGCTACCTGTTGCATGATGGTGCTGTTGACGCCGCTATAGACATGACCGCCATAGAGCCGCACCGCACGGTCGAGCAGGCAGGTGTTGGACGAGGGATCGCCGACGAAAAGCACGGGGGCGCCGGGCGGGACGCGTCTGATGGCCTCGTTGATCGTCTTCGCGTCGCTCGTCGTATTGGTGCATTGGATGACGGCCGACCCGGCATAGGACGGCGTCGTCGGGATGTGGCTTATCAGCTTGGCATCGACCGCATCGGTGGCCGGATCGGGTTTTTGGTGGGTCGAGGGCCCGACGGCTTGGCCATTCAAGGTGAGGGAGGATTGCGGCAGGTTTTCGCTGATATCGATCAGCGGCTGCGCCCATGGCGCCTCGCGATTCCCTGATGATGTGATGTTGAGGGTGGTATAGGGGAAATAGACATCGTAGCGGATGCCCGTGTCGTTCTTGCCCATGCCGTCCAGCCTGTTCTGCGAAACGACGACGTTGCTGGTGTTGTAGATGCCGGCGATGACATCGAGATAAGTGTGCTGGCGCGCGGCATAGTCGGGGTCGGACGGCGCATCGGCGAAGCTGACGACGTTATTGGAAATCGTCGTCGTGCCCGGCAGGTTGCCGGCACAGACTTCGATACCGTAGCCGCTCGAAGCCGGCCGGGTTTGTCCGCAGAATTGCGTCGCATCCTGCGCGCCGCCATAGCCGAAACCGGCGATTCTGTTGCCGTCGATCTCCGTCATCCAAGTATTGGCGACCATCAGGCCGTTGCCCGGATATCCGGCACCGTCGAAGCTCCGGATTGTATTGTCCAGGATCCACCACCCGGCGCTGACTTCCAGATCGGCGCCGTTATGGGCGACCCGTCCATTAGACGGCATCGCAATGGTATTGCCGACGAAGCGCCCATCCGTCCCGGCCGGACCTTCATTCGGGCAGTCGTTCCTGCCGTCGACCTGGAACCCGTCCCCGCCGGTATTTTCGATCGTATTGTTCACATAGGTGTCGTTCACCATCGACCAGCTGCAGGGGAGATACTGATTGTAAAAGGTGTAGCCGGTCTCGAAGATGCCCGCGCCGGACATGTCGCGGATCGTGACATTGTTGACTTGGATGCCTCCGGCACGCACGACCAGCCCCTTGTCACCGGTCGGAGACGACGAGGCGGAGGCTGGGCCGGTTCCGCGGATCGTCAGATTGGTGATCGTAAGCTGCCAGTCCGCAATGGGGGACGGTGCCCGGTTGACATAGGATTGCGTCGCGAGCACGGCATTGTACCAGCCGGTGGCCGCCGGTGTCCGTGCCTGCTGCAATACGGTGCCGGGCGCGCCGCTATAGCTGTGACCTTGGACCAGGACGATGGTCTGATTGATCAGGCAGGTATTGGAACGGCGGTCGCCTTTGAAGACGAAGCCGGTATTGGCATAGCCCTGTGTGACCGCATTTTGGATCGCGGCATTGATGACAGCGGCATCTGATGGCGTGTTGCTGCATTGGATTTCGAGCAGACCGGAGCCGGCCGGCGCCGCAAGACAAGGAACGCTATAAAGCGTCACTCCAAGCAAAACACCTGACGCTCCGAAAGCAATTATAAAATATTTCCTCAATTTAACTGCTGAATAAAAATTCATAAACAAGGACGCCCAACGAAATTTATTCAAATCGGCTCTCCTTTGCAAATTATTAAAATGTCCTTGTGCGTAAAATTAATAGGAAATAGGCGATATCTTTGCTAGGCGGCAAAACGTCTGGCGCTGGGGGCTATGCGCCAACCTGTCATCGTCATGGCCGTGCTTGTCACGGCCATCCACGTCGAGCCGATACATTGCTCTTACAAGACAGAGGCAGCTTCCCGACGTGGATCCCAGTGAAGCACACGGGGATGACGTTCTCTTTAAACGCTGACAATTCGCCACCATATCGCCAAGCCTTTTGCTGTTATACCGGGTTCGTCTGAGAATCCGAAAGCGAACGGCTCAGATCATCAACCTGCTTCATCAACGGCCTCCGTCGTATAGAAGAAGCGGCGATGGTGCCGGAAGCTCACCACCGGCCCCATAGCTTCCTCCCCGCCGCTGAACCCTTGGATTTCGGCGGCCCCTTACCGCTGCCCATCAACTGCTGCCCCTTGGAACGCCTTCACGTCTTTCGCACATGCGCTTTCTGAACGAAGGGCCGCTTACAGGCCCCGTGCTCAGTCCACCGAATAGCGCAAATGGGTGCAAAGGAGCCGATAGCCGGGGGCCGCCCACGCCCGCAGCGGTCGGTCAGTCAGGACGTCGCTTTGGTCTACCGCAAGGAGACATCGGTATTGTTCGATACCAACGGAGGTCCTGGTACCAACAAAAATACCAGCAAGCTTGCTCCGTGCAGAACCCGCCTCCAAAGAGGATGTAGTACCCTCTCGAACGACGATTTCGCCTGCTCCAAGAGAGGGATTTTGTCTGAATCACCATATCGAAAGCGATGATGCTGACCCAACGAGTTCATGACAATGCAGATGCAAAAGTCCGACCCGGACTTTCGTGAATACCTAGCGCGTCATATCGGCCGCGTCTTGCGGCGACATCGGACGCGCCCGCCCGAACCGTTTGCGGTAATCGCCCGGCGTGACGCCGACGCGCCGCTGAAACGCCCGGTGCAAACTGTCGAGACTGCCGAAGCCGACCCGCTCCGCCACGCGCGCCAGGGGCCAGTCGGAGGATTCCAGCAGCACCCTCGCCCGGTCCACTCTCGCCGCTTCCACGAAGGCCGCCGGCGTCATGGCGGTCTCTTTGCGGAAAAGCCGCGAAAAGGTCCGCTCCGTCATGCCGGCCCGTTCGGCAAGCCTGGGCAGGCTCAGGTCGCCAGAGGGGTCCATACAGATTTCGGCGATCAGCCCGCGCAACCTGGGTGTCGCCGCCGCCTGCATTTTCAGGCCGACGCTGTACTGGCTCTGCCCACCGGCCCGGTGCATGAACAGCACCAGATAGCGCGCGACCGTCAGTGCTGTCTCGGGGCCGTGATCCGCCTCCACGAAAGACAGGCACAGGTCGATGCCGGCCGTGACGCCGGCCGAGGTGTAAAGCGGCGGCTCGGCCACATAGATGGCGTCCGGCTCTACTTGCACGGCCGGACGGAACGCGCGCAAGGCATCGCAGTTGTCCCAGTGGGTCGTCGCGCGCCGCCCGTCCAAAAGTCCGGCGGCGGCCAGGATGAACGCACCGGTACAGACGCTGCCGATCCGGCGGGTGGAGCCGATCCGGCTCTGCAGCCATTCGGGCAGGCCGCTTGCGTAGGCGGTACAGATGCTGTCGTCGCTGCCGCCGCCGACAAGCACGGTATCGAGTTCATCCGGCAGCATCGAAAGCGGGAGCGAGCCGGCGAGTTTAACCCCTGAATTGGTGACGATTTCACCACCCTGAGGCGAGGCCAGCATGACCTCATAGGCCCCGGCGACCGCAAATCGATTGACCATGGAAAAGACCTCCAGCGGACCGACGAGGTCGAGCGACTGAACGCCGTCATAGCCGATAAGGGCGATTTTGCGATTCGGAGGTGCGGGAAAGGACATGGCGTAATCTGCGATAGATTTGACGGTTACGCCAGCCCCCTCGTTGCTTAGAATATCAGCGCCAACGTTTTGAATCCACATTGACCTGCAGAGACCGAGAGCTTTACCCAGAAGCCCCAATCAGAGAACAGCTTCTAAGTGGTCGAGTGTTACGTCCTTGTGAAGGCTCCAGAAAGATAAGAGTTCTTTAATGAATTGGTGAATTCGAAAAGTCTCTGAGAAATTTCTCTATGGGCAGTGATTCTCGTTGCGGTGGACCTCAATCTGTATCAGTTTGCGCCTTGAAGTCTCCACCGGGAGAGGTGGACTACTTGAGTACGCCAATCTTTCCAAAAGAAACTCTGCCCGCGCTCTCTTTCGCTCTGTGAGCCTGGGTATTGAATTGCGACGCATACAGTCTTAACGGGTAACCCGGTCGGTAAAACCGGCGGCGCGGCACTTCAAAGGGGTGGTTTATGAAGCTTGTTCTCGAAGCGCGCCATCTGTTCGATGGCAGCGTGCATGCCGTCGCCAAGCACGCGGCCGATACGGCCGATCACGATCATAGCCATCCCGCCGATCATACCCATTCGACCGAAAGCCATTCGGATCCGGCGCCCATCGCGCCCGCCGCGGTGTCTTATGCGGACGTGCCGGCACTAGCCCCCAATCCCACGGCCAACGAAATTCTGTTCGTCGATCCGCGCGTCGCCAACTGGCAGTCGTTGGCGTCTTCGGTGAAAAGCAACGTACAGGTCGTGGTGATCGACCCGACCAAGGACGGCATCGACCAGGTGACGGCCGCGTTGCAGGGACGCAGTGCGCTCACCTCGATTCAATTCCTGACCTATGGCCAGCCGGGTCAGCTGGAGCTGGGCAGCGGCACCGTAACCACCGCCAGCCTGTCGAGCCATGCGGCGGAAGTCGCGTCCTGGGGCGATCACCTGGCGCCGGGCGCCGACATCGAATTCTGGGGCTGCAACGTGGCCCAGGGCAGCGTCGGCCAGGGGTTCGTCGATACGGTCCACACGCTCACTGGTGCCACCGTCGGCGCCTCCACCGATGCGACCGGCGCCGCCGCCCTCGGCGGCAACTGGGTGCTCGAAGACACGACCGGCCCGCTCCATCGCGCCGTATTCTCCGATGCGGCGATGGCCGCCTACAGCAACGTCCTGGACAGCGCGGTGCCGACCGTGACGATCACGGCCGGCACGGGTACGACCACGTCCGGCACGACCGGGGACGTGCTGCTCGGCGATACCTTCACCGAGACGGTCAGCTTCACCAATACCAATGCCGGCACCAAGGCCGGCTTCGGCCCGATCATCGAGCTGTTCGTGCCGACCGTGACCGCAACGGATCCGGAGACGGCGACGCTCAGCAGCGCCACCTATCTCGGCCAGGTCGTGACGGAGCATGCGCTGACGCTGACCACCGACCCGGCCAATCACGGCACCCAGATCGGCGCCTACGATCCCTTCGTGCTCGATACGAGCGGCAAGGCGACCTGGATCGCGGCGCCGAGCGGGTTCAAGGCCGGCGACACGATGTTCGATCTGGTCCTGCCGTTCGGCAGCTTCACGGTCGGGCAGCCGACGGCCGACATAACCCTCAATTTCACGCTCGACCCGACGTCGGCGCTCACCAGCCACACGACTGGCACGAAGACCGGCAGCACGCTTAATATCGCCGCGACCGGCGTGTTCGAATTCGGCAACGACGCGCTCAACAACCCGTCGACCGATCCCTCGATCGTCGGCGCCACCGTCAGCTCCTCCACGACCGTCAGCCTGGTCAACATCCAGGGGACGACCGACCTGCACGAGAGCGAGACCGCGACGGGCCCGAACAATCCGTTCAACTACGTCGTCACGATCACGCCGGCGCCGGTCGTGGCGGCGTCGGACCCGATCAACACCGGCACCCTGACCTTCCGCCTGCCGGGCGATGTCGACTATAGCGGCGGCACGGTCCTGGTGCTGGACCACAACGGCAACCCGATCGCCGGCGACCACGGCACGTTCACCGGCACGCTCGGTACTCCAGGCGGCACGATCACCGTGTCGCTCGGGAGCCTGACCCAGGTGGCCACCATCAAGATCCCGGTCTACGTGCCGGAGAAGGATTCGAGCGGCGCCACGATCCTGACCGCCGGCAACGGCTACCAGCGGACGATCCAGACCAGCCCGAATTTCCACTTCGCCGGCTCCTGGGAGCCGCCTGCCAGCAACTACGCCCGTGCCGACGGCACCGAGGCGGTGACCGAGGACGGTGCGACCCCCGTCACCTTCACCGCCAAGGCGCTTGCCATCCAGGTAGTGGACAGCAACGGCGGTTCCGCCGCCGGCAACGGCACGCTGGTGCTGCCGCCCAATGCCGGTTCGGACGTCACCGAGACGATCAATTTCCAGGTCTCCGACTATGTCTCGCTCAGCAACCTCGTCATCAAGGACGTGCTGGGCGACGGCTTCGCGCTCGATCCCTCGTTCACGCCGACCCTGACCGTCAACAACCCGACGAGCGCCAACGGCACGTTCACCGGCGACTTCGGCGCCGCCACCGGCCAGACGACCGATACGATCAGCAGCCAGACCGTGGCGCTCGCCGGCACAGGCGCCAATTGGAACTACCTGCGCACGGACACGAGCGGCAACGGCACGACGGCGATCAATTTCATGATCGGCGCGCTGATGGCCGAGTCGCTGGCCGGCCACCTCAGCGCCGCCACCTCGGGCACGATCACCTTCAAGGTGAAGACGCTCGACCAATATACCGAGACCAACAGCGGCGGCAGCCTGCGCGAAAAGGACTTCGCGACCAACACCATCGATTCGACCGGCACCAGCGCCGCCGTCACGGCGACCAGCGACTCGGGCACGACCACGGACGGTTCGTCCCTGACGGACGTCGTGCCGAACAACGCGCTGGCGCTCAGCATCGTCGACGTGAACGGCGTGTCGTCGAACGGCAGCGGCGGCATCAAGGCGGGCGATACCGTCACCTACGAGCTGACCTACACGCTAACGGCCGGCGAGGATTTCGGCAACCTCAACCTCGGCGCCTACCTGCCGCTGCCGGTCTTCCAGACGACGGATCCGACGGGGGATGGCACCAACGCCCTTTTCACTACCGGCGACGGCTTGACGGCCGGGACGTACAAGCTCACCACCTCGATCGGCGGCGTCTCGATCCAAGGGGTCTCTACAAACGGAACCGCGAACGACGTCTTCTTCAACCTCGGTTCGAACAACGATCCGTCGAACACGACCGGCCAGACGATCAAGATCGATTTTGCGGTCACGGCCGAGAACAAGCCGTTCGCCGACGGGCTGTTCCTGACCACCCAGGGCAACAGCCAGAACTTCGACGCCCATGCCGCGACGACGGCGATCACCGCCAATGCGATCCAGCAGCTCCAGCTGCTGCAGCCGGAGCTGGTGACCAAGACCGGCGTCGTCTCCGTGGTCGGGAACACCGGCTCCACCACCAAGGGCACCTATAGCCCCGACGCGTCGAATTCCTCGGCGACCTGGACGAGCCAGTCCGGCAATCCGAACACGCAGTTCGCGCCGGCCGGGACCCCGGTCGGCAATCCGTTCGGCACCGGCAATCCGCTGTCATCCGACGACATGAACGTCACCGGTGTCGACGGCGGCGACTTGGCGCGCATCGTCTCGACCGTCGAGAACGACGGCCATGCCACGGCCTTCGACGTCACGGTGAACGGCACCCTGCCGAGCGGCTATACGGCCTCGAACGTAACGAATTTCGCCGTCTACGACTCCAGCGGCAATCAGCTTGCCTATAGCGGCAGCACCGCGAACTATTTCTCCTCGACCGGCATCACGCTCACGAACGGCGTGGCGGCCGGCCAATCCGTCTATGTCGTCTACGATCTGAGGGTGTCGACCAGCCAGGCCGTCGGCGAGACCCTGACGGCCGCTTCCTCGGTGGTGAACTGGGCCAACCACGCGGGCGGCGTCGCGGCCGGGGAGGGCTTCGTCACCTCCGGCACGCCGGTCGGCGAAATCGCGGCCGATCTTGCCGACAATGCGACCATCGGCATCCTCGCGCCGTCGATCGCCAAGACCGTCATCGCGGGCAACGATACTGCCTCCGGCGAGCCGGTGGCCCTGCCGACCGTAGTGCTGGGCGAGACCATCACCTACCAGCTGGTGCTGACCGTTCCCGAGGGCGCCGTCACCAACAATGGCGCCGACGTGACGTTCACGGACGTGCTGCCGGCCGGCACGACCTTCGTCGGCACGCCGACCATCACCTACGACGGCAATATCGTGCTCACCGGCGGCCCGGCGTCGGGGGGTGCCATCACTGTCGACCAGAACGGCCAGACGCTGACGTTCCACCTGGGCACGGCGATCACCAATTCGCTGGCCGACGCCACCGACACGATTACCGTCACCTATCAGGTCAAGGTCAACACGACCAACACGCCGGCCAACGGGGCGACCTTCACCAACGCCGCCTCGCTGCAGTACGGCGGGACCGCGATCGCGGGCACGTCGGCGACCGTCACCGAGCTCAACCCGAACGTGACCGAGACGATCGGCGTCAAGGATCACGCGACCGGCGGTGCCGTCACGAACATCTACAGCGGCGAGGTGCTCGACTACACGGTGTCGCTGGCGAACGCGAGCGGTGCCGCGCCGGCCAACAATCTGACGTTCTACGTCGAAGTGCCGACGACCGCGGACCTGACCGGCCTGACCAGCCTCGTCGCGCAAAACGGCGGGACGATCACCGACAACGGCGCGGGCGGCAGCGGCGAGGTCCTGAAGATCACCCTCCCGGGTCTCGCGGCCGGTGCGACCGCCAATTTCACCTTCGAGGCAACGGTCCGGAACAACCTGGCCGCCGGCACGAGCATCGTCGTCGACACGCCGACCGGCACGGCGCTCTCGGGCGGGCCCGCCGCCAACGGCAGCTACAACTCGCTGCCGACGGCCGTCGACACGGGCCACAGCTACTCCTCCAGCGCCTCGAACACCGAGACCGTGGCGCAGCTCACGGCAAACCTCGGCATCATCGGCGAAGCGAACAACACCAGCGGCGGCGGCACGGGGCTCTATGGCACTGCCGTCAGCAGCGTCAACGCGACCGTCGGCGACATCATCCGCTATTCGGCGACCGTCCAGCTGCCCGAAGGACAGCAGAGCGATCTCCAAGTGACCGTGAACCTGCCGCCCGGCATGATTTTCCAGAACGACAGCTCGATCACGGTCGAGTTCGTCAGCCCCAACGGCTCCATCACTACGGTCGATTTCGGCAGTGCCGCCAGCGTCACCGGTGGAACCAGCTTCAACCCGTTTACGGCGAAGGCGACGTTCAACCTTCCCGCCAGCCAGATCGTGGTCAACCCCGACGGCACCGTCACGTTCAACCTCGGCCAAATAAACGACAACGAAGGCTCCGCGCTGCCCGATTTCGCCATCGTTCAGTTCAACGCGATCGTGGCCAACCAGGCGTCGAACGTCGACCATACGACCCTGGCCGCGAACGCGGCCGTCGGCCCCGAGGCGTCGGAAGGTTCCCCGTCCGCCAACGCGACCGTCACGGCAGAAGAGCCGCACGTCACCTTGACCAAGGGCGTGACCTCGATCGTCACCAGCGGCGGCGTCACGACCGTCACCTATACCGAGACGCTCACCAACACCGGCGACGCTACGGCCTATAACGTCATCCTCGACGACCCGGACGCCGGCACCAACGTCGGCACGATCGCCAACCTGACCGCCACCGGCGCCCTCACCGTTACGAGCGGGAACGGCACCCACGACCTGCACGCCACCGGCAGCCTGGCGGCGGGTGGCACCGAGACCTTCACCTATACCGAGACGGTCACCACGCCGTCGAATGGCGTTGCCGACACGACCGCGACCGTGACCTACGCCAGCCTGTCGAATGCCACGACCGGCGGCGAGACCCTGGCGGGCAGCGCCACCGGCGCTTCGGGCTCCGCCACCGGTAGCCGCGACGGCACGACCACCCCGGCCTCGCTCAACAACTACAACGCGCAAGTGACCCTGGGGCTGGGCGTGGTCGAGGGCAACGTCTGGAACGACGTGGGCTCGCCGCTGAACACGGCGCACCAGGCGCTCGGTTCGACGGCGGACAGCGAGCTCGCGGGGGTCACCGTATCGGGCGCCTGGACCGGCGGCAGCTCGTCGGTCACGACCGACGGCAGCGGCAATTTCTTCATCCTGCTGCCCGATATGCCGGGCCTCAACCAGAAGGTCTCGACGCCGACCTCGATCGGCAGCGAGACACTGGTCTACGACACGACCAACAGTGCCACCTTCCATCATACGGAAACGGGCCTTTCGGCCGCCAACTCGACGCTGAACGTCACGCCCAACGCGAGCACGCCGGTCACCGGCTATAATTTCGCCTATCGCCTGCCCGACACGGCACCGACGCTCAGCACCTGGGGCAATACGTCGCCGACCGGGACGGTCGTCACCGACGTCATCGGCGGGCCGGCCGTCGTGCTGGGCACGGGCGGCGCGGGGGTGTCGGACAGCGAGATCGATGCGCTCGTCGGGGCCGGCGCCGGAAACTATAACGGCACGGTCCTGACCGTGAACCGCAATGGCGGGGCCAATGCCAACGACGTCTTCGGCGGCGCCGGCACCTCGGGCAGCGGGCTGTTCTTCACCGGAACGGCCGTCGATTATAACGGCACGCAGATCGGCACATTCACCCAATCCGGCGGGACGCTGACGATCACGTTCAATTCCGTCTCCGGTGCCACCTCGACCGACGTTCGGAACGTCCTGAACAATCTGACCTATGCCAACACCGGCTCGGCCAATCAGCTCACCAGCGGCATCCTGCTCAATGCCACGCTGTCGGACCATAATACCGAGACGGGCACTGTCGCCGGCAACGCATTCCAGGGCACGGGTGGGGTCAAGACCAGCACCGCCGTCCAGGTGCTGGTCGATCTGGCACCGACGCCCGCCACGGCGGGTTTCATCGAACCGAACAATACGGCGGCCTCCGGTGCGGCCGTCACGCTCGCGCCGAACGTGGTCCTGACCGATGCGGCCAACCTGTCCCAGGCCGTGCTCACGATCACCACCAACCATCAGGCCGGCGAGGACGTACTCACCTTCACGCCGAACGCCGGTACGTTCGGCGATATCCAGGGCACTTTCGTCAGCGCGACGGGCATCCTGACGCTCACCTCGGCGGGCGGCGCCACGGTGGCCCAATGGCAGGCGGCGCTGCGGTCGGTGCAATATTACGACGGCACCGACATGCCCCACACCGGCACGCGCACGATCACCATCCAGACGACCGACCGCACCGGCGGCGGCACGATCTCGGCCACTCTTGCCACGGTGACCGTGACGCCGACGAACGACTCGCCGGTGCTGACGCTGGTTTCGCACGACAGCTTCCCGACGGCGACCGAGACGGCGACGGCCACGCCGCCGTCGTCCGGCACGGTCGGCACGCTGGTCTCGTCGCTGATCGCCGGCAGCAACATTACCGATACCGATGCGAACGGTCAGTATCCGGGCGACGGCACCGCAAGCCTGCCCACCGGCATCGCCATCACCCAGGCCGACACGAGTGCCGGGACCTGGTGGTATTCGACCGACAACGGCGCCCATTGGACCGAGTTCGCCGGGACGGGCACGACCGGGACGGCGCTCAACGGCAGCAATGCCCTGCATCTGAACTCGACCGCGATGGTCTATTTCGCGCCGGCCGCCGGCGCGAACGGCGCGGTCGATACGGCGTTGACGTTCCGGGCCTGGGATCAGTTCGACACGACGCTCAATGCGGGCGTGGTCAATGGCGCCGTGACCAACCTGCCGACCGACGGCATTTCGGGCGCGCTCGGCACCGGCATCAACACGCAAGCCTCGGCCTATTCGGCCAACCAGCAGGTCCTGTCGCTCGCGATCACCGGCAGCCAGACGGTCACCTATACCGAGCCGAACGGCCCCAACCTGCCCGGCTCGGCGATCGCGGCCGATGCCGGCCTGGTGCTGACCACGACCGACGCGATCAATTCCG
This sequence comes from Aliidongia dinghuensis, assembly GCF_014643535.1. Classification (NCBI taxonomy): domain Bacteria; kingdom Pseudomonadati; phylum Pseudomonadota; class Alphaproteobacteria; order Rhodospirillales; family Dongiaceae; genus Aliidongia; species Aliidongia dinghuensis. The sequence continues at coordinate 60,816 of NZ_BMJQ01000015.1, forward strand.
CGACGGTCGCGCTGTCCGGCGGCCATCCCGAGGATACGCTGACCTTCACGAACGACGGCCTGACCATGGGCAACATCACCGGCAGCTACGCCAATGGCGTCCTGACGCTGAGTTCCATCGGCCATAGTGCGACGGCGGCGCAGTTCCAGGCGGCGATCGACGCGGTCAAGTTCTACGACACGAGCGATACGCCGATCACCGGCAACCGGACCGTGACGGTCGCCGTGGTCGATGGCACGCAAGGGCCCCGGACGATCGCCTCGACCACCGCGGCCGTCATCGCCGGAAACGACTCGCCGATCCTGAACGGTCACGCCGTGACGCTCACGCCGGGCACGGAAAATCAGCTGTCGGCCCCGACCAGCGGCACGGTGGGGACCCAGATCTCGGCGCTGATCGGCGGCGGCAACCTGACCGATACGGACGGCGCCAACAGCAGCCACGGCCAGCCGCTGGGCGCGCTCGGCATCGCCGTCACGGCGGCCGACACGAGCGAAGGCAATTGGTGGTTCTCGCTCGACGGCGGCCACACCTGGACCGAATTCGCCGGGACGGGCACGACCGGAACCGCGCTGAACGGCCTCAATGCGCTGCATCTGGCGTCCAACGTGGTCGGCGGCGTCGATCAGACCCAGATCTATTTCCAGCCGACCGTGACCAACGCGAATGGCGTCATCGCCAATGCGCTGACCTTCCGTGGCTGGGATCAGTTCGACACCATCGCCGACCCTACCGTGGTCAGCGGGGCGGTCACGACCCTGCCGACCGACTCGGCGTTCGGTACCGGAACGAACACCCAGGCCTCGGCCTATTCTTCGGCGACCCAGACGCTGCCGATCGTCATCACCGCGACCGGCGGGGCGACCTATACCGAGGTCAACGGACCGGATACCGGCACCGCCGCCGTCATCGTCGATCCTACGGCCGTCCTGACCGCGACGACCGATACCTTTACGTCGGCGACGGTCTCGATCACCAATTTCCAGCCTGAGGATCATCTGGTCTTCACGAATAACGGCTCGACGATGGGCAACGTCACGGGCAGCTACAACTCCTCGACCGGCACCTTGACGCTGACGTCTGCCGGCGGGGTCAGCGCGGCGCAGATGCAGGCGGCACTGGACGCCGTCACCTATTACGACTCGAGCGATACGCCGGTCACGACCACCCGCAACGTCACCATCTCCGCCCACGACAGCACCGCCGGCTCGGACGTCGCCGTGGCGACGACGACTGTGACAGTCGTCGCGACAAACGACTCGCCGATACTGACGCCGGTTCCGCACGACAGCATCGCGACCGGAACGGAGAACAGCGGGACCGCCCCGGTGAACGGAACGACCGTCGGCACGCTGGTCTCGTCGCTGATCGGCGGCCATGTGACCGATCCGGACGGTGCCAACGCCCATGACGGCGCCACGCCGGGCTTGCTCGGCATCGCCATCACCCAGGCCGACACGACGGCCGGGACCTGGTGGTATTCGACCGACAATGGCGCCCATTGGACCGAATTCGCCGGGACGGGCACGACCGGGACGGCGCTCAACGGCGCCAATGCCCTGCATCTGGTGGCCGATGCCAACACCATGATCTATTTCGCGCCGGCCGCCGGCGCGAACGGCGCGGTCGACACCGCCCTGACCTATCGCGCCTGGGATCAGTATTTCAACCCGACAACCGGCTCCGTGTCGGCTAACGGCTTGGTCTCGACCTTGCCGACCGATAGTTCGTTCGGTACCGGGACCAACACCAACGCCTCGGCCTATTCGGCCAGCCAGCAGGTCCTGTCGCTCGCGATCACCGGCAGCCAGACGGTCGCCTATATCGAGCCGAACGGCCCCAACCTGCCCAGCTCGGCGATCGCGGCCGATGCCGGCCTGGTGCTGACGACCAGCGACGCGATCACGTCCGCGACGGTCACGCTGTCCGGCGGCCATGCCGAGGATACGCTGGTCTTCACGAACGACGGCCTGACCATGGGCAACATCACCGGCAGCTACGCCAACGGCGTCCTGACCCTGAGTTCGGCCGGCAATACCGCCACGGCGGCGCAGTTCCAGGCGGCGATCGACGCAGTCGGGTTCTACGACAAGAGCGATACGCCGATCACCGGCAACCGGACCGTGACGGTCGCCGTCGTCGACGGCACGCAAGGCGCCCGGACGATCGCGTCCACCACGGTGACCGTGACGCCGACGAACGACTCGCCGGTGCTGACGCCGGTTTCGCACGACAGCTTCCCGACGGCGACTGAGACGGCGACGGCCACGCCGCCGTCGTCCGGCACGGTCGGCACGCTGGTCTCGTCGCTGATCGCCGGCAGCAACATTACCGATACCGATGCGAACGGTCAGTATCCGGGCGACAGCACCGCAAGCCTGCCCACCGGCATCGCCATCACCCAGGCCGACACGAGTGCCGGGACCTGGTGGTATTCGACCGACAATGGCGCCCATTGGACCGAGTTCGCCGGGACGGGCACGACCGGGACCGCGCTCAACGGCAGCAATGCCCTGCATCTGAACGCGACCGCGATGGTCTATTTCGCGCCGGCCGCCGGCGCGAACGGCGCGGTCGATACCGCGTTGACGTTCCGGGCCTGGGATCAGTTCGACACGACGCTCAATGCGGGCGTGGTCAACGGCGCGGTGACCAACCTGCCGACCGACGGCATTTCGGGCGCGCTCGGCACCGGCATCAATACGCAAGCCTCGGCCTATTCGGCCAACCAGCAGGTCCTGTCGCTCGCGATCACCGGCAACCAGACGGTCACCTATACCGAGCCGAACGGCCCCAACCTGCCCGGCTCGGCGATCGCGGCCGATGCCGGCCTGGTGCTGACCACGACCGACGCGATCACGTCCGCAACGGTCACGCTGTCTGGCGGCCATGCCGAGGATACGCTGGTCTTCGCGAACGACGGCCTGACCATGGGCAACATCACCGGCAGCTACGCCAATGGCGTCCTGACGCTGAGTTCCATCGGCCATAGTGCGACGGCGGCGCAGTTCCAGGCGGCGATCGACGCGGTCAAGTTCTACGACACGAGCGATACGCCGATCACCGGCAACCGGACCGTGACGGTCGCCGTGGTCGACGGCACGCAAGGCCCCCGGACGATCGCCTCGACCACCGTGGCCGTCCATGCCGCGAACGACTCGCCGGTGCTGACGCCCAATCCGTCGCTCACCGTCGCCACCGCGACCGAGAACGGCCCGGTCCCGACCGGTGCCGTCGGGACCCTGGTCTCCTCGCTGATCGGCGGCGTGACCGACCCGGACGGCGCCAACGCCCACGACGGCGCCACGCCGGGGTTGCTGGGCATCGCCATCACCCAGACCGACACGACCGAAGGCACCTGGTACTACACGACCGACAATGGTGCCCATTGGACGGCCTTCGCCGGTACCGGCCTCCCCGCGATTTCCGGCACCAACGCCCTGCATCTGGTGGCCGACGCCAATACGCGGATCTTCTTCCAATCGACCGCCGGCAGCCAGAGCAGCACGGTCGACACCGCGCTGACCTTCCGTGGCTGGGATCAGTTCGACGGGGCCGCCAACGGCTCGCTCGCGGCCTTGCCGACCGACAGCGCGTTCGGCACCGGGATCAACACCCTCGCGTCGGCCTACTCGGCGGCCGTCCAGACGGTGCCGCTGACCATCGCGGCCGGCGGCGCCGTCACCTTCAACGAGCCGAACGACACGCCGGCCTCCGCCGTCGCGGTCGCGGTGAACAGCGGCCTGATCCTGACCAGCGGCGACACGTTCACCGGCGCCACGGTCCAGATCACCGGCAATTTCAAGCCGGGCGAAGATGTGTTGAAGGCCGCGTCGCTCGGCGTGTTCACACCGGGAACCTACGACAGCACAACCGGCACGCTGAGCTTCACCGGCACCGGCACGGCCGCCCAGTTGCAGGCGGCGTTGCAGGCGGTGATGTTCTACGACAGCAGCGATACGCCGATCACGGCGGCGACGCGGACGATCACGATCACGGGGCACGACGCGACGACGAATACCGATCGGACGCTGTCGATCTCGACGGCGACGGTCACGGCCTCGAACGATTCGCCGGTGCTGCACGGCACGTCGGTTTCGCTCACCCACGCGACGGAAGACGGGGGAGCGCCGGTTGGCGCCGTCGGCACGTTGGTGTCGGCGCTGACCGGCAACGGCAACGTGACCGATACGGACGGCGCCAACGCCCATGACGGCGCCACGCCGGGATTGACCGGCATCGCCATCACCCAGGCCGATACGACCGAGGGCACCTGGTACTATACGACCGACAATGGCACCCATTGGACGGCCTTCGCCGGGACCGGCCTGCCTACGATTTCCGCGACCAACGCGCTGCACTTGGTCGCCGATGGCAATACGCGGATCTATTTCCAACCGACCGCCGATTGGAACGGCGCCATCCCCGCTGCGCTGACCATTCGCGGCTGGGACCAGTTCGACGGGGCCGCCAATGGCTCGCTCTCGGCCTTGCCGACCGACGGGACGCTGGGCGCCGGGATCAACACCCGTTCCTCCGCCTACTCGTCGGCAACGCAAACGCTGCAACTGGTCGGCGATCCGGTCAATGACGCGCCCATCGCCACCGGCAGCTCGGTCTTGCTGGCGACGACCGAGGATACGAGCAATCCGCCGGGAGATACGGTGGCGCATCTGTTCGGCGGCAATTTCTCCGACACGGCCGACCAGCAGCAGACGGCGGCCAATCCAACCGGCTCGGTCGCGAATACCCTGGCCGGCGTCGCGATCACCGGCAATGCAGCAACGGCCGGTCAGGGCGTCTGGCAATATTCGACCGACAATGGCGCCCATTGGACGTCGATCGCAACGACCGGGCTCAGCGACACCAGCGCGATCGTGCTGCCGCAATCGGCGGAGCTGCGCTTCGTGCCGGTCGCGGACTTCAATGGCGTCCCGGGTGGCTTGACCACGCGCCTGATCGACAGCTCGACCGAGACGGTGACCACCGGCGTGACCGGCCTCTCGCTTGCGTCCGACACCACGGCCCATCTGGGCGTCGATGTGTCGGGCGTCCATGATGGTGGCAGCACGGCGGTCAGTGCTGCGACGGTGGCGCTCAGCACCTCGGTGACGGCGGTGAACGACGCGCCGATCGCGAGCGGCAGTGCCACGCTGGCCTCGCCGCTCGAAGACGGCAATCCGGCGGGCACCAGCATCGCCTCGTTGCTGGGCCAGACCACGATCAACTACTCCGACGCGGCCGACACGGTCACGACGGCTGTGTCGGGCGGCTCGGTCGGGACCCCGTCGGCCGGCATCGCGATCACGGGCAACGCGGCGACGGCGGCGCAGGGCACCTATCAATATTCGACCGACAACGGCACGACCTGGATCTCGATCCCGGTGAGCGGCCTCAGCGACAGCAATGCCCTGGTCATTCCGAACTCGGCCGAGCTGCGTTTCGTGCCGACCGCCGACTATAATGGCGCCGTCGGCAGCCTGACCGCCCATGTCTCGGACGGCACCAACCTCCCGACCACCGGGACGCACGACATCAGTGCGACCGAAGGCGGCACCGGCGGCTTTTCCGCCGGTACGATCACGATCGGCACATCGGTCACGGCCGTCAACGACGCGCCCATCGCCAGCGGCAGCGCCTCGCTGCCGGCCGTCTCCCAGGACGCGCGGAGCATTCCGGGCGAGACGGTCTCCCAGCTGTTCGGCGGCAACTTCTCCGATACGGCCGACCAGCAGCGGACGACCGCCAACCCGACCGGCTCGGTGGCGAATACCCTGGCCGGCATCGCGATCACCGGCAATGCCGCGGCGGGCCAGGGCACCTACGAATACTCGGCCGACGGCGTTACCTGGATCGCGGTCCCGACCAATGTCAGCGACAGCAACGCCATCATCGTGCCCGTCACGGGCAGCATCCGCTTCGTGCCCATTCAGACGTTCCACGGCACGCCCGGCGGCCTGACCGTCCATCTGATCGACAACTCGTCCGGCGCGCTGACGCAAATCTCGACAGGGGTCGATGCCTCGCATGTCGGCGGCTCGACCGCCATCAGCTTGGCGCCCGTCGTGCTGACGACCAGTGTGACCGAAGGCGGCGGCAATGCGATCCTGTCGACGACATCGGTCTTCGCGGCGGTCACCGACACGACGACCAGCAGTTCGACCACCGCTGTCGACAAGCCGCCGACGGACGATCTCGGCACCGCGCCGGTCGCGAACCACGAGACGACCACCGACGACTTCTTGCAACGGCCGATCATCCCCCAGGTGTGGCTGATCGGTTCGGTCGGCAACAGGTTCGTGATCGCCGAGCAGCAGGCGATCATCGCGATCCCCTCGAACCTGTTCGAGGACAGCTATCCGGGCGCCCAATTGGAGTTCGATGCCCGCAATCCCGCCGGCGGCGCACTGCCGTCCTGGCTGCAGTTCGATGCGCGCAACCTGACCTTCACCGGCACGCCGCCGGCGTCGGCCCATGGCGCGGTCGACGTCCTGATCGTGGCGAAGGACCAGTTCGGCAACGAGGCAACGGCCAGCTTCCGGATCCTGGTCGGCCGCGAGACGCAAGATCTGCAACATCTCGTGGAGCCGAACTCGCCGCCACCGGAGGACGTCGGCCAAACGACGGCGTCCAAAGGCAACCAGCCTACCCCGCCCAACGAGGCGGCCCCGGGGCGACGGCCCCATACCGCCAGCGTCCCGCACGATCGTCATGCCGACCTCGGCCATGCCCATGGCGGTACGGTCGACGGCTTGTTTGCGTCACTCGCTCAACCGGCGAACGGCGTACGGCATGGACACAGTGCCTTCTCGGCGCAATTGCGCGAGGCCGGTCCGATCGGAAGACTTTCACAAGCGAGGCAATTGCTGGACACGATCGCGAAGACCGTGACGTCGAAGCCGACCGCCTGACCCCATCTCCCTGAAAGAATGGCAGATCATGAAGAATGTTGACGGCGTACGCCGTGAGTTTGCGCGCCCGGAGACCAAGCACATGCGGTTGCAGCGCCGATTGCGGACGACCCGGCAGGCAAGTCTTTTCGCTCTGTCGGCTACCGTGCTCGGCGCCTGCACCGTCACGCCCGAACCGATCACCCCGGCCCAGCATTTCGAACGGGCTCAGCAGGACTACCAGACGCTTTATGCGAACTATGTCCCGCTGACCGAGCCGCTGACGCTGGCCAACGCCATCGCACGTTCGCTGAAATATAATTACGACGCGCAGCTGTCGAAGACCGAGATCACGCTGCAGGAGAAGCAACTCGACCTGGCCATGGCGCAGATGCTGCCGCGCGTTGCCGCCAACGCCGGCTATAGCTGGCGCAACAACGACAATGCCGCCGAAAGCGTGTCCGAGGTGACGAGGCAGCGGTCGCTCGAATCCTCCTTCTCGGAAGAGCCGGCACACAGTACGGCCGGCCTCGAGCTGTCCTGGAACATGCTGGATCTGGGCGTCAGCTATTTCCAGGCGAAACAGCAGGGCTACCGCGCCTATGTCGCGGTCGAGCGCCGTCGCAAGGTGATCGATGGCATCGTCAAAGGCGTGCAGGAGGCCTACTGGAAGGCTGTCGCCGCCGATCGGCTGCTGCCGCGCCTCAACCCGCTTCTGGCGGAAGCCCAGCGCATCCTGAACGCGTCGCGCGAAGCCAGCGCCAAGCGGCTCGAGCCGCCGCTGCAGGCGCTCGATTTCCAACAGAACATGCTCCAGGTCATCGGCCAGCTGCAGCGCATGCAGACCGATCTGAACTCGGCCCGCATCCAGCTGGCGTCGCTCATCGCCGTGCCGGTCGATGCGCCCTACGCGCTCGCCGGCATGGACGTGGCGCTGCAGCCGCCCAGCGGTCCGGTCGATCCGCGCAAGCTCGAGGCGCTGAGCCTGGCACTCCGTCCGGAGCTGCGCGAGGAAGCGTACCAGGAAAAGATCGACCAGCAGGACGTCTACAAGGAAATGATCAAGATGATGCCGGGCATCGGCCTGCTCGGCAGCATCAACTACGATACCAACAAATATCTGTTCAATCCGAGCTGGGGGCAGCTCGGCGCTCAGGTCACCTTCAACCTGGTCAACCTGATCGAAGGACCGAAGGCGATCGAAGCGGCCAAGGTCTCGGTCGAGGTGTCGCGCACCCGCCGGCTGGCACTCAGCGTGGCGATCCTGACCCAGGTCAATCTCAGCTATCAGGAATATCTGGCGGCGTCGCAGGATCTGGGAATTTCCAAACAGATCGACGACGTGGAGCAGCAGATCCATGTCGCTTCGGACAATGCGTCGGCCGCCAAGACGCAATCGGATGCCGATCGGGTTCGCCGCGAACTGGCGACCATGGTGGCGGAACTGGGGTATGACCGGTCGATCGCCCAGGTCCATAGCGCGCTGGTCAATCTCTATACCGCCGTCGGCGTCGACCTGGTGCCGCCCTCGGTCGAGACGGACGACCTGACGGCACTCAGCCAGCATGTCGCCCTCGCGATCTCAGGTTGGGAAGCCGGCAAGCTGCCGGATACCGAAATCCCGGCGCCATCGCCGAAGACCCCGGATGCCGCCCCGGCCACATCCGCCGCCATCTCCATGGCGAGTGCAACCACCGAATGAACCAGCTTTTGAAGCATAGTGTGAGCTTGAAGGTGGCCGTAGTGGCCGCCCTCATCCTCGCCGGGCCGGCCTTCGCAGCCGGCTCGGATCCGGGGAAGCCGGTGGCCGAACCGGCCGCCCGGGACATCCGCGTCCAGGTCGTTGCCGAGACCAGCGCCACCATCGGCGCACCGATGGCCGGCCGGCTCAGCCAGTTTCCGCTGAAGGACGGTGAGCGCTTCACCCAGGGACAGGTACTGGCCCGCTTCTTCTGCGCCGAAAAGGAGGGGGCGCTCGGCCATGCCCGCGCCCTGCTCGAGGGCAAACGCCAAGTCTTTTCCAACAGGCAGAAGCTGCACAATCTCGGCAGTTCCAGCGACGTCGAATTCTCGGTCGCCGAGGCCGAACTCCAGGAAGCCGCCGCCGACCTGCAGACCGCGCAGGCGATGGTCGATGCCTGCGTCGTCGTGGCGCCGTTCGCGGGCCGCGTGGCCGGCATCTTCACCCATAATTTCCAGTTCGTCGGTGCCGGCGCGCCGCTGCTCGAGATCCTGAGCGACAAGGATCTCGATCTCGAACTGATCGTTCCGTCACTCTGGTTGACCTGGCTGAAGCCCGGCATGCCGTTCGACGTGGCCATCGACGAGACCGGCCAGACCTATGCGGCCAAGATCATCCGGCTTTCGGGCAAGGTCGATGCGATCAGCCGCTCGATCAAGATCTACGGCAAGATCAACAATCCGGCTGACGCGCTGCTGCCTGGCATGAGCGGCCGTGCACTCTTGTCGCCGCCGGCAACCGCGGCCGCGGCGCCGTGAGCGCGCCCAACTCGGCCCTGAACTACCAACTGCTGCGGCTGGGCGCCTTGCTGCAGTTGGAGCAGCGGGCACGGACCGCGGGCCGCAGGGAACTCGAATTCCTGATGGTCAACGACACGGCGACCGTCGTGTCCTATCAGCAGGCCGTGCTGTGGCGGAAGAACCCCGCCGGCAGCAGTCCACTGGTGCTGTCGGGGGTCGCCGTGGCCGAGCCCGGCGCGCCCTATCGGATGTGGCTCGATCGGGTCATCGATACGATCGTCCAGGGCGAACAGGCGGCGATCCTTCATAGCCTGACCCCGGTCGACCCGCCGGAGGCGCTCGCGCAAGAATGGCCGGAATGGTTTCCGTCCCATGCGCTCTGGTGCCCGCTGACCCGGCGCGAGGGCGAACTTGTCGGCGGGCTCCTGTTCGGCCGAACCGATCCCTGGCTTGACGGCGACCGTCAACTGATCGAGATGCTGTCAGGGTCCTATGCCCAAAGCCTGATCCTGAGCGACACGGCCCGACCGACCGGCCTGTCGCGCTGGGCCCGCCTGCGCCGCCGCCCGGCGCTGATCAGCATCGCCGCGGCCCTGGCATTGGTGGCCTTGGCGCCGACACGCCAGTCCGTGCTGGCGCCGGCCGAAATCGTGCCGGTCAACCCGGCCCCGGTCCGCGCGCCGTTCGAAGGCGTCGTCGATGCCCTGCGCGTCGCACCGAATGAGCCCGTCCACGCCGGCCAACCTCTCGTCTCACTCGATCGGACCCAGCTCGCGACGCGCCTTGCCGTGACGCAGAAGGCGCTCGACATGGCGCGCGAGGAATATGCCGACACCGCCCAGGCCGCGATGAGCGATGAGAAATCCAAAGGCAAGCTCGCGATCCTGGCCAGCAAGGTCGATCAGCAGCAGGCCGAACTCTCCTACGACAAGGATCAGCTCGATCGTGCCGACGTCGCAGCACCGGCCGACGGTATCGCCGTCTTCGACGACAGCAACGAGTGGTCCGGCAAACCGGTGACGCTGGGCGAGCGCATCATGCTGATCGCCTCGCCGACCGACACCCAGCTCGAAATCCAGGTCCCCGCCGCCGATGTCGTGACCTTCGACATGGGCTCGGAAGTCGTGTTCTTCAGCAATCTGGCGCCCGACAGCCCGTCGCGCGGCGTGCTGACCTTCGCCAGCTATTCGAGCGCGGCCACGCCGGACGGCGTCCTGTCCTACGCGTTCCGCGCCAAGCTCGACCCCGGGGACGCGCCGCTGCGCCTCGGCCTCAAGGGGACCGCCAAGATCTATGGCCCGCGCCGGCCGCTCGTACTGTGGCTACTGCGCCGACCCATCCAGCTGGGGCGGGAATGGCTGTCGCTCTAGACGCATCGCCCCCGGCGCGCACCGAGCCGGCCGGCGTCGCGCAGATGGGGCCGGTGTCCCTACCGCCCCTGCGAGAAGATCTGAAGCTGCTGCCGGGCGCGTCGACCGCCGACGGCAGCCCAACCTGGACGCTGCATGACCCGGCGCGCCATCGCTTTATCCGCATCGGCTGGTTGGAATTCGAGATCCTGGCGCGCTGGGGCCTGGGCCAGAGCGAGGCTGTAGCGCAATCGATCTGTGCCGAAACGACGATCCGGGCGACCCAGAACGACGTGCTGGACGTGCTGCGTTTCGCCCATAAGGCCGGGCTGCTGATCCCGCTAGGCCAGAAGAGCATCGACCGCCTGATTGGCGAGATCGACGGCCAGAAACTGTCGGCCTCGAGCTGGCTGCTCAAGAACTACCTGTTCATCAAGATCCGCCTGGTCAATCCCGACCGGTTCCTGGGCGCCGTGCTGCCGTTCGTCCGCTGGATGTTCACGCCCGGCTTCGCGGTGACGCTGGGCCTGCTTGCGGTGCTGGGCTTCTATCTGATCGGCCGGCAATGGGAGGCCTATACCCACAGCCTGCTGCATCTGTTTTCGCTCGAAGGCGCATTCGAGGTCGGCGTGGCGCTGTCCGCCGCCAAGGTGATCCACGAGCTGGGTCACGGGCTGATGAGCAAGCGGTTCGGCTGTCGCGTGCCGGCGATGGGTGTCGCCTTGCTGGTCATGTGGCCGGTGCTGTGGACCGATACCAACGACGCCTGGCGCCTGACCGACCGGCGCAGGCGGCTGGCGATCGATGCCGCCGGCATGCTGGCCGAGATCATGCTGGCGGTCGTGGCCTCACTCGCCTGGTCGGTGCTGCCGGACGGGCCGATCCGGACCGGCGCCTTTCTGCTGTCAAGCTCGACCTGGGTGCTGACCGTGCTGATCAACGTCAATCCGCTGATGCGCTTTGACGGCTATTTCCTGCTGTCCGACCTGATCGACGTCCCGAATCTGCAGGAGCGCGGCTTCGCCATCGGTCGCTGGTGGTTGCGCGAGCGGCTGTTCGGCCTGGGCGTACCGGTCCCTGAGAAATTTCCACGGCACAAGCAGCGCATCCTGACGATCTACGCGCTGTCGGCGCTGGTCTATCGCTTCTCGCTGTTCCTGGGTATCGCCGTCGTCGTCTATCACATGGCGTTCAAGGCGCTCGGCCTGTTCCTGTTCGGCGTCGAGATCTGGTGGTTCATCGCACGACCGATCCTGGGCGAGTTGTGCGTCTGGAAGGATGCCTTGAAGACCGTTCGAATGAACCGGCGGCTGGTCACGACGGTCGCCATCGCCGGTCTGGCGTCGCTGCTGCTGGTTCTGCCTTGGCGCAGCGACTTGACCGCACCCGCCCTGTTGCGCGCCGAGCATCAGACCGTCCTTTACGCGGCCGAACCCGGGCAACTGGCCAAGCTTGTCCATAACGGCGACCGGGTTGCCGAGGGCGATACGATCTTCGTGCTGCAATCGCCGACCATCGCGTTCCACAAGGCCTCGGCCGAGGCGGCGCTCGCCGGCATCGAAGCGCGTATGAAAGGTCAGGCGTTCGACCCCGAAGAGGCGGCCTCGCTGGGTGTGGGTTGGCAGGAACTGCAAGGGGCCGTGGCGACATTGGACCAGGTCAAGGCGCAGGAAGCGGTCCTGACCCTGCGCGCGCCCTTCACCGGCACCATCACGGACGTACCGCCGACGCTGCGGCTGGGGGAATGGCTGCAGCGGCGCGAGGCGCTCGGCATGCTGGTGGATCCGTCGAAGATGATGGTCGAGGCCTATGTCGGCGAGGCCGATCTGGCCCGCATCCATCCTGGTGCCGACGCGAAATTCTATCCGGAAAACGGAGACGATCCGGTCGAGCTGACGGTGGCCAGCGTCGCCACCGCCTCGGTCCGCGTGCTGGATACGATCGATCTCGCCTCGATCTATGGCGGCGGCATCGCCGTGCGCAAGGACACTGCCAACAAGCTGCAGCCCGAAAGCGCGATCTATCGGGCCGTCCTGACGCCGAAGCAACCGGGCCCGGGTCTGCCGAAACGCCTGCGCGGCACCGTCAATATCGACGCCGACCGCACCAGCCTGATCGCCCGCCTCTATCGTCGGGCCATGTCCGTAATAATCCGCGAAGGCGGGCTCTAGCTTTCCCGCTCGCCATTCGATGGCCGGGCTTGCTCCTAACTTATTGGCCTGGCGCGAACTCTTGTCGTTCGGATGATTCCGCCCGAACGGAAAGCGCGCCGGCTCAAAAGCTGAGAATCACCCTCGTGAACTCATAGGAATTTTCGGTCCATATCGACACCGGACCGCTCCTGTGTCCGCTCGATCACGATGCGATGGGCGATGACCTCGGCCTGCAACCCCGGCCAGCTGGCCGCCCGATGAAGCAACAGAGTTCCGGCCGAGGCCGGTCCAAGCTCGGGAGCAAGCTCACACCAATGCAAATCGGCGCGGGGTCCCGGCGCCGCGCCGCTTCACAAGTGGCCGGTTGCTGAGCGCACCAGGGGGCCTCGCGTGTGAATTGAGCCCCCAAGAACCCTTGCAAGCAACGGCCGGCAAGCCAAAATAGCGCCACCTCATGGAAAGGCCCCCGCACATGGCTGGTCCCAGCAGCACGTCAAAAGATTCCCCGACGCAACAGGCCATCACTCCCGCGGCCAAGCCGGGCGTCGCCCTACCCCCAGGGCTGAAGGGCGGCATCGAAACCCTCTCGGGTGTGTCGATGGCCGACGTCACGGTGCATTACAACTCGCCCCTGCCGGCCGCTTTGAACGCCCATGCCTTCGCGCGGGGGACCGAAATCCATGTCGCCCCTGGCCAGGAACGGCACCTGGCCCACGAGGCCTGGCATATCGTTCAGCAGAAGCAGGGCGCCATCAAGCCCCGGCTCCATGCCAACAGCGACGCGGATCTCTCGAAGGAAGCGGATGTGATGGGCGCCAAGGCCGTAACCTTGGGCGACCGACTCTAGATCCCGCCCCTGATTTAAGCCGTGAACAGACAAGCGCGTCGGCACGCCGCAGCGGGAGCTAGACGATCTGCTCGGAAGGGCGGACCGCCGACCGCCTGTCTTGCCTGCGGGATCGACTTCCCGACCCGGCTGGCCTACCTCCGCCACGTCACCAACGACCACGGCATCGCGCGGAGGCATCCCAGTTCCCCGTCGCCACGATTCCGGATCGTTGGGCGCAACCCAAATTGGCTAGCGTACTGCCGCCGTCCGGCCGCGCTCAGATCTCCAATTGTCGCCCGATCTCGATGAGTGCGAGCGAGAAATTAAAATATAGACCGACCTGGCCTTGTATTTCGAGAGCTCATCGGCGAGACAACGGCCGAGGGCAAGGCCACGCCTCAGTGTCATGAGCGGCAATTATTTATCGACAATTAACACTTTCTCGCCGATAACAGTCGATGGGAGGATGATCAGAAGAATATTCTGTCGCCTTGCCCGCTGGTTCCCAAAGCGCTGACTGAATTGCCATTTCGGCTGCGCACGCCAAGGCTTGTTCATACATGTTGAGTTCCCAGTCCGGCGCCGAGATTTCGGCGGCGGGTGACGCGTCCCGAGCGTTGCGGCAAGTCGTTGCGCCCTATGCCAAGCCGGAAACCAGGCGCGGCATCCTGCAACTGCTGAATACCGGCCTCCCGTTCCTGGCCCTCATGGCGGTCATGTTCCGGGTCCTTGAATACAGCTCGGCGGCGGCGCTGGCGCTGGTGCCCGCGGCAGCCGTGCTCCTGGTCCGCCTGTTCATCATCCAGCACGATTGCGGGCACGCCTCGTTCTTCGCGCCGCGCTGGGCGAATGACCTGCTCGGCCGGGTTCTGGGCGTGCTGACCCTGACGCCGTACGAATACTGGCGCAGGAGCCACGCGACCCACCACGCCACGTCCGGCAATTTGGACCGGCGCGGTGTCGGCGACATCACGACCCTTACCGTGCGCGAGTATCTCGCTCTTTCGCGGTCTCGCCGCTTCGCTTATCGGCTCTATCGGCATCCGCTCGTGATGTTCGGGGTGGGACCCACCTACCAGTTCCTGATCCGCCACCGCATCCCCGATGGCCATCCGCGTCGGCAGTTCCGGGAGTGGTGCAGCGTGTTCGGCACCAATGCGGCCATCGCGGCGGTCGTCGGCGCGGCGGCGCTGACAATCGGGCTGAAGCCGCTCCTGCTCGGCTATCTGCCGGTCATCCTGCTGGCCGCCACGATCGGCATGTGGCTGTTCTACGTCCAGCACCAGTTCGAGGACACCTACTGGGAGACCTCGGCGCGCTGGAACTACCAGGCGGCGGCGCTGGAAGGATGTTCCTTCTATGACCTGCCGAGCGTGCTGCACTGGATGACGGGATATATCGGCTTCCACCACATCCATCATCTCTCGAGCCGGGTCCCGAACTATCGCCTGCGCGAATGCCACGAGCGGAACCCCGAACTCCATGCGGCCAAACGCGTCACTCTCCGGGACAGCCTGAAATGCACGCGCTTGGCGCTGTGGGACGAGGACGCCCGCAAGCTCGTGGGATTTGGCCAGGCCCGAGGTGCCTGAATAAATTCGACGAGCCCTCGCCGCTCGCACGACGATCGCCCAGGAGCGACTGGACGCCGCGACGGCCCGTGCCGCCATGCCGGTCGTGCCGCCGCGGCGAAAGACGGCGAGCGAATGCCTGTCGTATCGATTCAAGCTTGATGTCCGACTGTGGACCCGGGCTAGATCATCTCTCATATTGCTCGGATCGGGAGCGCCCGACGCTCAGTGCGCGGGAACGCCACCCAAAACAGGAAGAAGCAGATGGCCAACGGCACCGTGAAGTGGTTCAACTCGACGAAGGGTTACGGGTTCATCCAGCCGGACAGTGGCGGGGCCGACGTGTTCGTCCATATCAGCGCGGTCGAGCGTTCGGGCCTGAACGGCCTGAACGACGGGCAGAAGGTGTCGTTCGACGAGGAGCGCGACCCCAAGAAGGGCAAGACCTCGGCGGTGAACCTCAAGCTTCTCTGAGCTTCGCGACGACATCGGGCGCATGCCCGGGCACGCAGCTCAGGAATTTGCCCTCTCGGGTATCCGGTCCGTCATGTTCCAGGCTGGTCGTCGATGGCGTTCGGCGACAACTGGGCGGGCCGCGAGCGGGAGACCGCGGCGCCCTCTTCGGCAAGGCGTTCCGGCACCGCCGCTGATAACGCGTCCCTGACTTTGTGACGGCACCGCTGGGACGCCTGCGGCGGGTCGCCCGATGGCAGCCGAGCGCTGACCAGCGCCGCTCGCAGCGCGATTTCGCGGGACACCGATCAAGGCGTTAAACTACGGAACCCAGCGAGGCGATCGGCAGGGTCCCGACGGCCGATATGCAGGTCGCACACCGCGGCGGGCGTCCTCGGGAGAAACGCCGAGCTCCACCATGCTCGGGGTAGCAACGGACCCGCTTTCGGTCCTGGACGGGGAGAGAGCGATGGACGAAGACCGGCTCAACATGGAAATACGCAAGTTTCTCAAGATCGTCGGCATCACGTCGCAACGTGAGATCGAACTCGCGATCCGCCGGGCGATCGCAACCGGCCAGATCACGGGCAGCGAAACGCTTTCCGCCACGATGGTACTGACCATTCCCGCGATCGGTCTTGCGCACCAGATTGACGGCACGCTCGGACTCGCGTGAAGCGGTCGTCCGCCGCCCTCGTGGCTGCGCAGCGGCAGAAAAGCGACGTTACGCGGGCTGGCCACATCAGTGGGCGTTTTGGCGTCTGACGCTTGGCCTGTGGCACCGTGAAATTGCGGTGGGCGACTCGCAGTGAAGCGAGCGCTTGCCTATCTCACTGTAAGAGCGCCGCGCTGGGTGAGGATGCCGAGCGAGTAGACCAACCCCTTGAAGTCCGGGGAATCCAAGGGTCCCCGGCACTCGTCGTCATCGGCAGCTACCGGGTGTAACGCCCCGGCGCGCATTGGGGATCGGGAGGCGCGAACCGTCATCGGGACGGATGCCCGGTCACCGCATCGCCGGCGGTGCGGCTTGGCCTGCCGAAGCCACCGACGCTGGTGGACGGGACGCGCTTGAAGGGCCCGGGTGCGCTGCTGCCGACGGCCGTCCAGCGACGCTTCAGCAGGTCACGTGGATCAGCCCGACCTTGTGGCCCCGGCTTCGGTTGAACGATTTGATCGCCTCCGGCGTCGGCTGCAACGTGACCTTGCACCCCTTCTTCTTGAAGAAGTCGCTGGCTTCCGGGGACAGATGCACATTGCCCGCATGGCCGGCGCCGATGACGAGGAGGTCGCAGCCCTTCTCGAAGACGAACTTGGCCTCGTCTTTCGAGATGACGTGCGACGTCCCGTAGTACTTCTTCGACAGCTTCTTCTTGCGCTTTTCCACGGCGCCGGAGAGACGGATGATCACATCGTGGCCGTAGCTCTTTCCGTCTATCGTGACGGCGCCGAACTCGCTGCCGTCGATCTTCATGGCCCTACCCTCCGCTTGCCGATGCGACTGGACGACGGGGCGCGGCGAAAGCGGGCTTCGCCCTGCCCCGCTCGTCGCAGGAAGTCAGTGCCGGGTGAGGAGCCGCAGCGGCTTCCTGATTGTTGTCATGTGGGCTCGGGGCGCCCTCGGATCCACTGCTCGGTCGGCCTATTCACTCGCTCCACAGGGGCGTGACCGCATAAGCAGGCGCCTCGGCCTGTTCCGGAGCATTATTGGGTGGGGATTCGAGGTCGCCGGATCCGGCATTTGATCGTCTGGGCTGAAAGCCTACACCGCCAAGGCGGCAACACGCGGCCGCCCCGGCGGCCCATCACCGAAGCGGAATAAATTCAAGCGAGGCCGACTTCAAGGGGAGCAGGCCAGGCGAAAGACTCAGGCGACCAGCGATATCGGGGCGCCGAAGGCGACATTGCCATGCGTAGATTTTGGCGCGTCCGGTGCAGGACAGCGAGAACCGTCGCATGCGTCGTGGCGGGATGGTCGTTGAACGCGTCGATGCTTTCGTAGCGTCCCCCCGTCACCTGCGCGACGGCCTGGAGAATGGGCGCTTCGAGTGCCGGCGCGGCATCTTCCGCCCACAGCGCGCCCCAAAGGCATCGTCGTCCGTCGCTGGAGAGCGCGAAGAACTTGCACCAGCGGTCTTCGGTCGCGATCAACGCGATGACCTTGTCCAGCTTCTCGAGCGCGTTGTTCCGCTCGCAAAACCGATCGTCATCGACGGGCATGGCTTCCTCCGTGACCTCGCGGCACCCGTCAGGGGAGCTGGGAGTTCGGCGGTTCGCGCTTCCCAATAGCCCATGCGCGCCGGGGCGTTACACGCGGTAGCTAGCGATGGCAACGAGTGCCGCGGCCCCCTTCATTCCACGGACGTACAGGCGCCGGTCCACTCGCTTGGGGCGCTCTATCAATAGATATGCAGACGCTCCCTCCAAAGCGAGGTCTCCCAGATACGACATCGCTACGGGGATGGCCCCTTGCGCTATGGACTGCTTCACAGCGTCAGTCCAAGTCCGCCTCGGCCGTCGACGAAACTCGTTTGGGGGTGAACAGGCGTGGATCTGCCAAGGCATTGACGACGACCGTCTTGATTTCCGTACGATCGGAGATATTCACCAGCCTCGCGTATTCCCTTCCGTCGATCCCCATGTAGATATCCGCGACCCGCCAATATCCAGAGCGCCCATGAACGCTGCTGCTTGCCGGACGAAAAACCTGGCCGACCCTGAATGTCTTATTCCTCATACGGGGCGATTCATTTCTTTGACTCGGTCGAAACTGGAAATCGAAATATAAAGCCCGTTCCTCGCGGCGTGTAATTCGACTATTCGTAACAAGTGCTCGCATGCCTTCAAAGAAAACGCTCCCACAGCATGACCTCGATAATCCCAGCGACCGAATGGGAAACCATCGTCGCGCGTCGCAACCGTGGCGAATCTGTGACCTTTAGCGCCCGCGGATACGGGTGCAGCCTCGGCACCATCTACGGCATCCTTAAGAAAGCGGCCGAGTCACAACCGTCCAATGAGGGCGCTCCGACGTCGGGGCCACCCGTGCGGCACTGCTGCGACAACCGAAGCTCTCGTTGGATGTTGCACCGGCCGCAGTCGAGCCGATCCGAGAAATCCCGCGCATCGATCCCCCAGGGCCGCCGACCCCGACGGCGTTACGGAGTGACATGACGATCCCGTCTGCGATCACTGCGGTTGAAAACCTTTCGGCCGGACCCGGCGGGAGTCGGTTTTTCGTTCCTCGCCCCCATCAGGTCGAGGCCCGCGACGCCATCGTCCGAGCTCGCCTCGAGGGACGCCCCGGCTTCCTGCTCGGCGACCTGACCGGCTTGGGGAAGACCCTGTCCGTTTGGCTCGCCGTCGCCGCGATGCCCGACGACGAGGTCCTCATCGTCTGCCCGAAAGGCGCGATGCCGCAATGGCGCCGGACCATCCTGCTGTCGGGCGCCGCCGTGAAGTCGGTCACCATCATCAACTATGAGCGCACGAAGTCTTTGCTCACGCCGCTTGCCGCGAGCCTGAAGCGCTCCGTTCGCGCGAAAAACAATGAGCTGGCGAAGCTCGGAATCCCCAAGCGAACCTGGCCCGTCGTCGTCTTCGACGAGAGCCATCGCCTGAGGAACCCGGCGTCGCAGCAGAGCATCACGTGCCGCCGCGTCGCCGACGCGGCGTCGTTTGCCGTCTACCTGAGCGCCACGGCAGGGCAATCGCCGCACGAGCTGTCCTACCTGGGCAAGCTCCTTGGCCACGCGGTGGGCGGCGCGACCGACACGATCGGCGGCTTCCGCGATCTGATGAAGCGCCTCCGCATCGGAAAGGCGAAGGGACGCTGGAAGAACTGGACCTGGGAACCCAACGATCGCGACCGCAACGTGATGGCCGACATCCTCTATAGGGGAGCGGACGCGATCGGCATGCGGCGGCGGCCGAGCGACATCGTCGGTTGGCCGGAGGTGCAGCGTGAGTTGGCCCCGACGGCGCTCGATGGTCCAGCCAGACGACTGTACGAGGCGAAATGGCGAGAGTTCCGCCGGGAGCTCGGCCTGGTGGGCGGCAGCACGCGCACGCCGACCGGGCGGGTCGTCGACATCCGGTTCCGGCAGAAAGCCAGCCTGTTGCGGGTGTCGGGTACCGTCGAGTTCGTGAAAGACCTGCTCGACGAGGAACACCAGGTCGCGGTGTCCGTGGCCTTTTTGGAGACGGGGGCGGCCCTCGCGGAGAAGCTGGCCGCGGACGGTCGCCGCGTGGGCCAGATCAATGGAGAGCGCGACGGAGATGCCAACGAGGCGGCGCGGGTCGCATTTCAGACGGGCGAGCTCGACGTCGTCATCTTCACGGTGACCGAGTCGATCTCGTTGCACCGGGACGAAATGCCGGGCGGCGGGAAGGACCGGTCCCTGGTCATCCACGACATGCGCCACAGCGGCATTCAGCTTCAGCAGATCGAAGGTCGATGCCATCGCGACGGCCAGCAGGCGACGATCTACTACGCGTTCGCCGAAGGCACCGTGGAGGAGAAGGTGGTGGCACGCGTCATCGGTCGGATGGCATCGATGGATGGCATGGCTGGCGACGACACCCATATGCTGGACGATATCGCTCGGATCATCGATGAACTTGCCGCGGATAGGACCGCCGATTGAGGGACCCAGTGATACTGTCCAGGTTTGCGCGTGGGCGCCACGAACCGCGGCGGCTCACCCGATCACGCCTCGCAATCCGGCGGACGTGCACTTTGGGCTCGCAACCCATTTAGCTGGCTGCTGCCTTCGGCCGACATGGCTGGAGAGCGGTAACGGACATTAAGCTTGCGACGAGGGCGGGCCGGTAGCGGAATGGCCGCTTCGGCGATGGCGACGGAAGAAGCGGATGTTAGCGTGAGATCAGCCCGACCCGCCAACCGCAGCGCCCTCGGGGTCCACAACAGCCAGGAACACGATCAAAAAGGTCGAGCGGAAACCAATCTGGCTTCCGCCCTCGCTCCCGTCGATCGGGGCTATTTCCCCATCAGACTCCTTGCGTTCTCGGATGTAATCGCCGTGGTTTCCACGGTGACGACCGGCTCGACCTTCGTGGCGCAGTCGAGGAGGATCGATTTGGCCATGGCGATCGCTTCCTTGGCACCGGTCGGATAGGTGAACGTCGCCGCCCATTCTCCCTCGGCGACAGCCCGGATGCCGCCGGCCGGACCGGGCAACCCGTCGGTGCCGATGATCTTGATCTGCCCTTCCTTGCCGGCACCCTTTGCCGCGAGCCGTGCGCCGGCAGCCATCATGTCATTGCTCGCATAGACCATCTTGATGTCCGGATGGGCCTGGATCATGGCGGCGAAGGCCGTCTGCGCCTTGTCCGGTAGCCAGTCGGCGGCCTGCTCGGCCACGACCTCGATCTTGGGATTCTCCTTAACGCCAGCCTTGAAGCCGTTCAGCCGTTCGACGGCCGGCGTCGAACTGGGCAAACCCTCCAGAACGGCGACCTGCCCGCCGCTCGGCAGCAGCTTCGTCGCCGTGTATTTGCCCGCCGTCAGCGCGATCTTGTAATTGTCGCCGCCGATGAAGGCTGTGTAATCCTTGCCCGGCTCCCCGACGGTCTTGCGGTCGAGCTCGATGACGGGAATGCCGGCCTTCATGGCACGCTGAACAGCCGGCGTGAGCGGCGCGGCCTCGAAGGGCGAGATCAGCAGCAGGTCGACCTTCTGGGTGATGAAATTGTCGACCTGCGAGGTCTGCGTGTTCACGTTGCCGGCGCCGTCGGCGATCTGCAGCTTGAAATTCGGCACGGCCTTGGCGGCGGCAGTCAGCTCGTCGTTGACGTGCTGGCGATAGGGCTCGGCATTGTTCGCCTGGGAAAAACCGATCACGAACTCGTCGGTCTTGGAGCAGGCCTTGACCAGGGGATCGGCCGCCTCCGCCGCAGTGCCGAGCGTGAGCAACGGCGCGCCGAGCAAAAGGATCCGAAATGCCGCCCGCTTGAATACGACGTGGCTTGCCATGGAGCATCCTCCCGTTTCGTGCCTTGAGGCACGATCGTTGATCATTGTCCTTCCAGCGGTTGGAAACAGCCGAGGATGAAAGGTCCGTTCGCCATCAGCTTCAGCGGAGCAATCCCTCGCGACGACGGACGAGGGATTGCAGCACGGCCGCAAGCACGATGATTGCGGCCGTCGAGAGCAATTGCAGGGCCGGCGTGATGTTGTTGAGCTGCAGGACATTGGCGAGCGCGCCCAGCATGATCGTGCCGGCGACGGTCCCGATCATCGAGCCCGCGCCGCCGAACAGGCTGGTGCCGCCGATCACCACCGCCGCGATCGCCGTCAGCTCGTAACCGGCGCCGTCGTTGGCGCTGCCGAAATTGAACTGGCCCGCATGCACGATCCCGGCGAGCGCCGAGGCGAAGCCGGTAATGGCATAGACAGCGATCTTGACACCCGTGACCGGCACGCCGGAGAGACGCGCCGCGCGCTCGTTGCCGCCGACCGCAAAGACGTAGCGGCCAAAGCGGGTCGTGTTGAGCACGAGAGTGGCGACGGCCGCGAAACCCACGAACACGATGGTCGCGACCGGCACGACATTGTCGAACAGGCGTTCGCCCAGGATGGCGAAGACCGGCGGGGCGAGGCCCGGTCCGTCGCCATAGGAAATGTTGATGTACTGGTTGCCCGAGACGACGAGAGCCAGTCCGCGGGCCGCCTGCAGGCCGGCCAGCGTCACGATGAAAGCCTCGAGCCGGAACCGCGTCGAGATCGTGCCCTGGATGGCGCCGAACGCGATTCCCGCCAGCAAGACCAGGAAAATCGTCGGCGCCAGCCCGAAGCCGCCGTTGATCATCATGGTCGCCGTGACGACGCTGGACAGGCCCAGGAGCGCGCCAACCGACAGATCGATCCCGGCCGTGACGATGACGAAGGTCATGCCGATGGCGATGATGCCGGTCTCGGACACGGCGCGCACGATGTTGGCGATGTTGTCGGGCGCCAGAAAGAGAATTTCACCGTGCCGGCGCGGCGAAAAGATGATCCCGCCGATCGCGACGATGACGAGGCCGATCAGGCTCTGGAACCGCACCAGCAGCGCCAGGGGATCGCGCCGTTTCGCCGCCGACTTGTCGCGCGCCGGCGTCTGTTGTTCGGTGGTAGGCAAGCTGGACATCAGGCGGCCTTCCCATTTGCTGCGGCGAGCACGGTGTGCTCGTCGACCTTGCCGCGGAATTCCGCCACGTTCCGGCCTTCGCGCAGCACGACGATGCGGTCGCAGAGGCCGATCAGCTCGGGCATTTCGCTCGACGCGACGAGGATGCCGAGGCCTTGCGCCGCGAGGGCTGCGAGCCGCGCGTAGATTTCCGCCTTGGCGCCGACATCGACGCCGCGCGTCGGTTCATCGAGCAGCAGCAGGCGCGGATTGCCGAGGATTTCCTTGGCCAGGACCACCTTCTGCTGATTGCCGCCGGACAACGCGCCGACGGCGATCGCCGGATTCCGTGGGCGGATGTCGAATTGCCCGAGCGACTGGGCCACCGCCAGCGCTTCGCGCGCCGCCGACATCAAGCCGCCCGGGGAGACGCGCTCCAGGACCGACATGACGAGATTCCGGCCGACGCTCATGCGCAGCATGAGGCCGCTGCCGCGCCGATCGTCGGTGACGAAGGCGATGCCGGCCTTGCGCGCCGCGCGAATGGACCTGAGATGGGCCGGGCGGCCGTCGATCTCGACCGTGCCGAACCACGCCCCGGCGAGCCCGGTGCCGTAGAGTGCCGACAGCAATTCGGTCCGCCCGGCGCCCATGACGCCGGCGAGACCGACGATCTCGCCGGCATGAACATCGAGCGAGATCGCCTCGGGGCACTGCCAGCCGGCACGGCGCCGGGCAGGCCGGAACCCGGCATCCTTGAGATGCAGCAGCCGGCGCCCGATGGCCGTCGCCCGCACGGGGTAGAGCTCGTCTGCCGGCCGCCCGACCAGGAGGCTGACCAGCTCGCTCTGGGGCGCGTCCGGTTTCGTGACGCCGACGATCCGCCCATCGCGCATGACCGTGACCCGGTCGGCGATCTGCGGCACTTCCTCCAGCCGGTGAGAGATATAGACGATGCCGACCCCGTTGGCGCTGAGCCGGCGCATGATCGCGAACAATCTGTCCACTTCGCCGACCGTCAGCGCCGCCGTGGGCTCATCCATGACAAGCGCGCGCGAGGCATAGGCGAGAGCCTTGACGATCGCGACGACCTGGCGATGGCCGATCGACAGGTCTCCGACCAGGCGTTCGACATCGATGTCGAGCTCGATCGAGGCCAGCCGTTTGCGCGCCTCCCGGCGCATGGCCGCGACATCGAGAAATCCGCCCGGCCGCAGGATCTCGCGACCGAGGAACAGGTTGGCGGCGACGTCGAGGCTCGGGACGAGGTCGAGTTCCTGGAAGATGGTCGCGATGCCGGCGGCCTGGGCCTCACGCGGGTTGGCGAGCCGCACCGGCGTGCCATCGATCATCAGCGTGCCCGCATCGGGCGCGTGCACACCGGACAGGATGTTCATCAAGGTCGATTTGCCGGCGCCGTTCTCGCCCAGCAGCGCATGGATCTCGCCACTGTTCAGTTCGAAATCGACGCCGCGCAGCGCCTGAACCCCGCCGAAATGCTTGGTCACGCCCTTCATCGCAAGCAGCGGCGGCCTCATGCCAGGCTCGGTCGTGCCGGGCTCTGTCATACCAGGCTCCGGCACGATGCGCGCAGGCGCAGGGTCGGCTCCAATCGCACGGACCGGCGGATGCCGTTCGGTGATGCGATCCGTTCCACCAGCAGGGCCGCGGCCTGGCGTCCGAGCTCGTTGCAGGGCTGCTCGACGAGCGTGAGCCGAGGCTCGAAGAAATCGGCCCATTCGAAATCGTCGATGCCGACCAGCGACAGGTCGTCCGGCACGGCGAGACCCAGTTCCCGCACCGCCCGCATGACGCCGATCGTCGCCAAGTTGTTGCCGGTGATGATCACCGAAGGTGGCAGTGCCTGCGACAGCAAACGATAGGTGGCTGCGGCCGCTGAGGCCGTCGTCGCAGTGCCCGTCACGACGGCATCCGGCCTGACGCGGATGCCTACGGCCTGGAGGGCTGCGTGGAACCCCGCGATGCGCTCGACGGTCGTGGCAAATCCGGGCTGGCCGGCCACAAACCCGATATTCCGGTGCCCGAGCGAAACGACGTGATGGACGAGCGCCTGCATCGCCTTGAAATTGTCGACCCCGATCTGGTCGAAGCGCGGATCGGCCATCCGGTCGATGAGGACGCAGGGCACGCCGCGCTCGGCCAGATAGTCGAGAGCCGGTCCCGGAGCGGCGGACGGGGCAAAGATGATGCCGTCGACCCGTCGCTGGTGCAGGGCGCGGATGACCGCGATCTCCTTCTCCGGATCGTCCTGCGTGTCGGAGAGGAACACCATGAGCCCGAGCCGGGCGCATTCCGCTTCGACCGCGCAGATGATGTCGCTGAAATAGGGATTGGACAGCGCGGAAATCGCCAAGCCGACGCTGCTGGTCGAAGCCAGTTTCAGAGAGCGCGCCAGCGTGTTCGGGAAATAGCCGACCGCCGCGATCGCGTCGTTCACCAGCTTGGCTTTGCCCGGCGAAACATAGCGCGTTCCGTTTACGACATGAGAGGCCGTCGAGACGGAGACGCCCGCCATCCGCGCAACTTCAGCGAGGGTCGTCATGGCGGATCGCGCGACGACGGGACCACGATTCAAGCGTTCGCACGCTCTCTTCCCCCCTTTGACGATTCCTCCGAAGTGCGGCCGCCATTCGGCCCGGCAACCGCATTTGCACTGAAAACTATCCTCATCGAAACGTTTGCGCAATCGATTCGATGGAGGATCGATGCCGGAAGCACGATGCCCCGTCGCGGCTCAACTCCGAATCAGCCGTGAATGAGGCGCGCCGCGCGAGCAGCCGTCCGACGGAACGTCCGCCTTCGAGACGCCCAGATCGGCGGACGACGACCCCAAAGGGCGCTCTGCCGCCCGGCCGCTCTTCGGCTTGAACGGGCCGAGGGCGGAACAGCAGGTTTATGGCAGCTGACAGCGAAAAGCAGACGTCTGCCGAGGCGATTGGCGCTGTAAGGGCTGTCAGAACGGCAAGATCGCTTCTGCGGATGAGCGATTTGCGGCTGGCGTCGCTGGATAACGCCGTGGCAGGTTCAAATCTCGGGCCCGCAAGCAGCGATACTTGCAGCTCGTCGAGCGGCGGATTCCTCGGCTGCGCAAAATTGGTTGAGCCCAGGGAATTCACCCCGGGCTCACAGCGAAAAATTTATTGTGAGGGGTACTCGTCCGTCGAAATGAACGTGGCGTAGATTCCGAGGGCGGGCGCCTTGCGCCCGATACTACCGCCTTCTTATTGGCGCCAAACAAGCAAAATTGTCGGCATTACTTCCTCATCGGAGGTCCGGGTGGAGGTTGCGAACCGGGCTCACTCCTTCCAGCAGCGAAGCCAGGTGCAGGATCGTGGACTCCGCCAGCCACTTGCCGACGAACTGCACGTTGATCGGCAGCCCTTCCTTGCTCGTGCCGAACCGCATCGACAGGCCGGGAAGCCCGGTGACGTTGAGCGGCACGGTCGCACCCTGGAGATAGGTGGCGTCCACGGTCTGGCCGTTGATGGTGAACTCCGTTTGGCCATGCTTGTGGGCCGGCAGCGGCAGCACTGGAGTGAGCAGCGCGTCGTAGCGCGTGAAGTAGTCGGCATAACCGTCCCGCAGCCGCTCCGCCGCCTGCTCGGCGTCGATGTAGTCCTCCATCGACGTGTCGGGCAGCGCGAGCATGGTCTTGGCCATCTTGTAGAGCTCGTCCTGGCTGCGTCCGGCGGTGGCTTCCGCGAACGCGGGCTTCATTTCCATCACGTGAAGTCTGTTGAACACGTCGAGGGCGAAGTCGCGTTCGAGCGCCGGGATGCGCACCGGCTCCACGAAACAGCCGACGCCCTTGAGCGCCTCGGCGGCCGCCTTCACCGTAGCAGCGACCTCGGGGTCCACCGGCCCGAAGCCGGGCTCGACCAGCCAGCCTACCCGGAGCTGACGATGGGGCGAGCGCCCGGCTCCGGCATCGAACTGGACGGTACTCGTGGCGAAGGCATCCAGGCCGTCAGGTCCGGCGAGTTGCGAGAACGCGAGCACCAGGTCGCGGACAGTGCGCGCCATCGGACCCACATGCCAGAAGCGACGCGGCACGCGCGGCCAGATGCCCGTCATCGGCACGCGACCATGCGTCGCCTTGAGGGAGACGATGCCGGTTTGCGCCGCCGGTCCGCGCACCGAGATGGCGAGATCGGTGCCAAGACCGATCGGCGACATGCCCGCGGCGATCGCCGCCGATTCACCGCCGCTCGAGCCGCCCGGCGTGCGCTCGAGATCCCAGGGGTTGTTCGACCTGCCGCTGAGCAGATTGTCGCTTTCGATCCAGTAGGAGAATTCGGGAAGGTTCGTCTTCGCGAGCAGGATACCGCCCGCCTTCCTCATGCGCGCCACGCTGGTCGCGTCGGTGTCGGGAACGCGCCCCTTGAAGATCGGCGAACCACGCTGGGTCAGCACCCCTGCGGTATCGATCGAATCCTTCACCGTGAAGGGGACGCCGTGCAGCGGGCCGAGCTCCTCGCCCGCCAGCACCGCTGCCTCCGCCGCCTTCGCGGCTTTGAGCACGCCGTCGGCGACTGTGACGATCGCGTTGATCTTGGGGTTCACCGCATCGATGCGATCGAGGTGCGCCTGCACGACCTCGACCGGCGAGACCTCCTGGGTGCGGATCAGTTCGGCCAGCTTGGTCGCGTCGAAAAAGATGATCTCTTTGCTCATGGCTGCATCTCCTACCTAGCACTTGGTAGGCCGGAGATGGGGCTTTTATTTCCTCGATCAAGCCCTACCTAACACATGGTAGACTGATGAGCGTTGACGGTTAAGGTATTGAGATGAGCATAAACTCCAAGGAAGCGATCCTGGCGGCCGCCAGACAGAGTGCGCAGGCGCACGGCTACGGCGGGCTGAATTTTCGCGATCTCGCCGAGGAGGTCGGTATCAAGGCCGCGAGCATCTACCATCATTTCCCGAGCAAGGCCGACCTCGGCGCAGCGGTGGCGCGGCGCTATTGGGAGGACACAATGGGCGATCTCGACGCCATGCTGATGGAAACATCCGATCCGGTCGGCTGTTTGCGCCGGTACCCGCAAATTTTTCGTAGGTCGCTTGAGAGCGGGAATCGGCTTTGCCTCTGCAGTTTCATGTCTGCCGAATACGACGACCTTCCGGACCCGGTGAAAAAGGAGGTCCAGGCCTTTGCTGATGTGAACGTGGCTTGGCTGAGCAAGGTGCTTTCCGCTGCCGGCGTGGTCGGTCCCGAGGAAAGCGAACAACGGGCTCGCGCCATTTTCTCTGCCGTCGCCGGCGCTCAGCTCATGGCGAGGAGTCGCGCGGACATCTCGCTGTTTGACGCGTTGATCGAAAGCTATCGCGTGGTGGGGCTTCTGTTGGCGTAGAAAGGGGGATCTTCCTAGCCGATGCGAGCATATAGGCCTGGGCACCCAAGCTCTTGCTCATGCTCCGCCGAGACCTTGGCGAACGAGTTGCCGACGTTCGTGACTGCCATGAATGTCCGCTCACAGGACGGGCTCGATAAGCGACGAACGACAACACAGGGCGCTCTGCCGCCCGGCCGATCTTCAGCTTTGACGGGCCGAGAGCGGACTGGCAGCTTTCGGGAATTGCGAAGAGTAAAGCCTGGCCCTCGTCACAAAAGAGGTTCAAACGTCCAGGTTCGACACGTTGAGCGCGTTCGACTGGATGAAGTCGCGCCGGGGCTCGACGATGTCGCCCATCAGCGTGGAGAACGCCTCCTCAGCCGAATCCTCGTGGCTGACCTTGACCTGCAGCAGCGCGCGTGCGTTCGGGTCGAGCGTCGTTTCCCAGAGCTGGTCCGGGTTCATTTCGCCCAAGCCTTTGTAGCGCTGGACCTCGACGCCCTTGCGGCCGAACTCGACGACCGTGTCGAGCAGCTTGGTCGGGCCCGGGATCCTGGTCTCCGTGTCGCGCGCCTGCAGTGTCGCGGGTGCCGCGAAGGTGCCCAGGAGATAAGGCCGCTGCTCGTCGAGCCGGCGGGCTTCCTGGCTCTTGGCCGAGATCGGGTCGATCACGAAGCGCTGCTGCAGCCCGCGCACGACGCGGCTGAAGCCGACGCCCTCGCCCTCGACGACCGCGGCTGCCCAGGGTTCCTCGCCCTCCTCGGCAAGCTGACCCAGACGGCGCGCGGTCTCGGCCGCGGCCTTGGCCGCCTGCTCCGGATCGGAGAACGCGCCAGGCGCGAACAGGCCGGCCATGGCCGCCTGCTCGACCAGGTCCTTGCTGCCGATCTTGCGCGCGAGCGGCTCGACCCAGCTGCGGCAGGCCCTGGCCCGGTCGACGAGATCGCGCAGGTCGTTGCCGCCGCGCTGCTGGCCGTCGGCCTGCACCAGCACCGCGCCGTTCAAGCCGGAGGTGATTGAATATTCGTCGAGCGCCGCGTCGTCCTTCAGATAGACCGCCTGCGACGAACCGCGCTTCGCCCGATAGAGCGGCGGCTGGGCGATGTAGAGATAGCCGCGGTCGACGACCTCGCGCATCTGGCGGAAGAAGAAGGTCAGGAGAAGCGTGCGGATGTGGCTGCCGTCCACATCGGCGTCCGTCATGATGATGATCTTGTGATAGCGCGTCTTTTCGGCATTGAAATCGTCAGGCCCGATACCGGTGCCGAGTGCCGTGATAAGCGTGCCGATCTCCTGGCTCGACAGCATCTTGTCGAAGCGCGCACGCTCGACATTCAGGATCTTGCCCCGGAGCGGCAGGATCGCCTGGAACTTGCGGTTGCGGCCCTGCTTTGCCGAGCCGCCGGCGCTGTCGCCCTCGACCAGGAAGATCTCGGACTGCGCCGGATCGCGCTCCTGGCAGTCGGCGAGCTTGCCCGGCAGGTTGGCGAAGTCGAGCGCGCCCTTGCGCCGGGTGAGCTCGCGCGCCTTCCGGGCCGCCTCGCGCGCGGCCGCCGCCTCGACCGCCTTGGCGATGACGCGCTTCGCGTCGGCCGGATGCTCCTCGAACCATTGCTGCAGCTTGTCGCCGACGATCGCCTCGACCACCGGGCGCACCTCGGACGAGACCAGCTTGTCCTTGGTCTGCGACGAGAATTTCGGGTCCGGCACCTTGACCGAAAGCACGCAGGTGAGCCCCTCGCGCGCATCGTCGCCGGTCAGCGCCACCTTCTCCTTCTTCGCGATGCCGCTTTCGAGCGCATAGGCGTTGATGGTGCGGGTCAAGGCACCGCGGAAGCCCGCGAGATGCGTGCCGCCGTCGCGCTGCGGGATGTTGTTGGTAAAGCACAGCATCGACTCGTGGTAGGAGTCGGTCCATTGCATCGCAACCTCGACCGTGATGCCGTCGCGCTCGCCCGCGACCACGATCGCCGGCGTATGCAGCGGCTGCTTCGCCTTGTCGAGATAGGCGACAAACGCCTCGAGCCCGCCCTCGTAGAACATGGTGACGGCCTTGGGCTCGGCCGTGCGCGCATCGGTCAGCACGAGCGTGACACCGGAATTGAGGAACGCGAGCTCGCGCAGGCGGTGCTCCAGGGTCGCGTAGTCGAACTCGGTCTTGGTGAAGGTCTCGGTCGACGGCAGGAACGTCACCTCCGTGCCGGTGCGCGGCTCGCCGGCGCGCTTGCTGTCGGCCGGCATCATCGGCGCCTGGCCCACGATCTCGAGCGGCGAGACCGCATCGCCGTGCTCGAAGCTCATGGCGTGCTCCTGCCCGCCGCGCCAGATGCGCAGGTCGAGCCGGCTCGACAGCGCGTTCACCACCGACACGCCGACGCCGTGCAGGCCGCCCGACACCTTGTAGGAATTCTGGTCGAACTTACCGCCGGCATGGAGCTGGGTCATGATGACCTCGGCGGCCGACACGCCCTCCTCCTTGTGCACGTCGGTCGGGATGCCGCGGCCGTTGTCGCGCACGGTCACCGAGCCCTCGGGATTGAGCGTCACCTCAACCGTGTCGCACCAGCCGGCGAGCGCCTCGTCGATCGCATTGTCAACAACCTCGTAGACCATGTGGTGCAGGCCCGAGCCGTCGTCGGTGTCGCCGATATACATGCCCGGCCGCTTGCGCACCGCGTCGAGGCCGCGCAGCACCTTGATCTGGTCTGCGCCGTACTGCTCGGCCGACGGGTCTTGATGGGGAACGGGCTCACTCATGGTCGCTATTCTCTTTGAGGCTCTTTGGACGCCACCGGCCGGGAGGGCATGGGACGTCGAAGGGATAGGCTGGAACGAAATTCGGGCGAGGCCGGGGCAAAGATGCCTGCGGAAGCCGGCGATCGACAAACTCAGCGATCAGGCATGAGGCGCATCATGCTGGATCATGCCGTCGGCGACGGTCAGGAAGTCGGCGCGGCCGCCGAGCTCGGCGAACAGCTCGCGGTCGGTGCCGGTCAGCCACGCCTGGCTGCCCAGCGCCTCGATCTCATCGAACAAGGCCCGCCGGCGCGTCCGGTCGAGATGGGCCGCAACCTCGTCGAGCAGCAGGACCGGCGCCGTGCCCTTGGCCCCGGTCTGCAACCGCGCATGGGCCAGCACGATCGCGATCAGCAGCGCCTTCTGCTCGCCGGTCGAGCATTCGGCCGCGATGGCGCCCTTGGCCGCGTGGCGCACCTTGAGGTCGGTGCGGTGCGGGCCGACCGCAGCCCCGCCGATCTCGGCATCGAGCCGGCGGTGGGCCGCGAGCTCCGCCTTGAGCCGATCCTCGACAGCGAGCGCCGGCATCTCGTCGAGCCAGCCCTCGATGCCGCCGTCGAGCCCGAGCCGCGGCGCCGGGAAGGCGCCCGGCTGACCGACGGTCGCCGGGCGCATCGTGGCAGGCCGGGCCGCGGCGGCATCGAGCCGTTCCGTGATCTCGCGGCGGGCGGCCGCGATGGCGACGCCCTCGCGTGCCAGCGTCTCCTCCAGCACGGCGAGCCATTGCGGATCGGCCCCGCCGGCGCGCAACAGCTTCGCCCGTTCGCGCAGCGCCCGCTCATAGGCGGCGAGGCGCTCGGCATGGTCCGGGTGATAGCCGAACACCAGCCGGTCGAGGAAGCGGCGGCGCGGCGACGCCCCTTCCTGGAACAGCCGGTCCATCTGCGGCGTCAGCCAGACGAGATTGAGATAACCCGCGAGCCCGGCCTGCCCCTTGAGCGCCTGGCCGTCGACCCGGACGAGGCGCCGGTCGCCCGACTCGCTCGAGCCGTCGCGCCCGGTACCAATCGCGACCAGCCCGTCCGGCGTCGCGAGCCGGGCCGCGACCGCCCAGGGATGCGCGCCACCTGGATCCTCGCCGTCCGGTTCGCCCCCGGTGAGTTCCGGCCGCCGGTCGATCTCGGCCAGACGCGCCCGGCGCAGCCCGCGCCCCGGCGCCAGGAACGAGACTGCTTCGAGCAGATTGGTCTTGCCGGCGCCGTTCGGGCCGGTCAGCACGACCGCCCGCGCATCGACCTCGAGCCGGGCCGACGCGTATGAGCGGAAATCGGTGAGGTCGAGCCTGAGCACAGCCACCGGCGCGCCGTTCGCAGGACACGCGGCGGGAGCGGCCTCGACCGGAGTCGAGGGCAATCCGGCGATACCGTCGGGCATCAAGGCATTGTCCAATCGAGGGGCGGGGTCACTGGACGACGGCGGGTGCACGGATACAGGCGGGCAGTCTCGGATCAATGCAAACTCTGATCAAGGCTTGGGGGAACCCCGCAGGAATCCGTCTTGCTCCGCCCGGTCATCGGCACGGACTCGAATCACGCGAGATTACACTGCCCGCCCCCGGATCAGAAGCTTAATCGCGCGCGCGTGCACGCGAGGGCCCCGCTGAGCCCCGCTGGCGCGCGGCGAGCTGGTTCAGGCTCTCGACGGCGATCGAGAAGCCCATGGCCACATAGATATACCCCTTGGGCACATGGAAGCCCGCACCATCGGCGACGAGCGTCGTGCCGATCAGCAGAAGGAAGCTCAGCCCCAGCATCCTCACGGTCGGATGGCGATTGATGAAGCCCGATACCGGCCCCGACGCGCCCAGCATGACGAGCATGGCGAGCACCATGGCCGTGGCCATGATCCAGAGCTCGCCGGCCATGCCGACCGCGGTCACGACGCTGTCGATCGAAAAGACGACGTCGAGCAGAACGATCTGCAGGAGGATGCCGACGAAGCTCGCTCGGGCATGGGTCCGCGACGCCTCGCTCCCCTCGCCCTCCAGCCGATGATGGATCTCGGTCGTGCCCTTGTAGATGAGGAACAGGCCGCCGGCGACGAGCACCAGGTCGTGCCAGGACACCGGATGGTCGCCCACGCTAAACAGCGTCGCCGTCAGCCCCATGAGCCAGGCGATGGACGCGAGCAGCGCCAGCCGGGCGATGAGCGCCAGGCCGAGGCCGATGAGGCGCGCCGATGCCCGTTCGGCCGGCGGCAGCCGGCCGGCGAGGATCGCCACGAACAGCAGATTGTCGATGCCAAGGACGATCTCCATCGCCGTCAGGCTGAGGAGGCTCGCCCAAAGCTGCGGGTCGGTCACGAACGTTATCCTTAAGGTTGCTTTCGGTGATCCAGCTCGGCGTGCAGCCCGCCGATCCAATGCGGCCGGCGCAGTGGCGGCAGGTCCTCGGCCAGCAGCAAGAGGCCGAGCGGCAGCATCCACAGCCCGAGCACCGGCAGAATGCTGAGCAGGCCGCCGACGACCAGCGCCACGCCGGCCGGCAGCCGGGCCCAGCGCGAGCCGGGCCGGCGCAGCCAATGCAACGGACGGCTGAGGCGATCCGGCAGACGGTCGATCATCAGATCAATCCGCCGGTCGACTGCTGGGTCGGGCGAAGGCGTCACGCGTCGAGTCCCGCCACATGCGCCGCCCGCGGGCCGAGCGCCACGCGGATGAGCCGCAGGATCTGCAGCTCCCGGTGGTGCAGGTGATCGTCCGACACCGCGATCAGCTCAGCGAGCTCGCGCACGAGCCGCGCCGGCGCCCGGCCGGCCAAGGCTTCGAGGCTGGCGACCGCGGCCGCGACGCCCATCGGCTCGCCGAGCTGGCGCAGCCGGCCCTCGAAGATGTCCATGACCTCGGCCTCGGCGAAGGCAGCGAGCAGCCCGTGCTGCTTCAGGAAATCGAGGAATTGGCGACGCTCGGCCGGCTCGACCCAGCCGTCAGCGCGGGCAACCAGCGCCGCAGCGGTGACAAGCGCGTCCAGCAGCTCTTCCTCGCGATAATCCTGATGCGCCCGGCTCAGGTCCGACGGGCTGCGGTCACGATGCGTCGACATCAAGGGGGAACTCCTCTCGTTGGGGACGCCCCTTGCTCCGGCGCATCGCGAACGCCCCGGACCAGTCGATTCGAGAGAGAGGAGTGCTGGGTTTGGATCCTCGGGCCCACGACATCGACCGGTCTCGCGCGCCCAAAGCGCCGGAGACTCGGGGGTGATCCGACATCGCGAGGTTGGCCGACAACCGAAGTCGGCGTCCTCGCCAGAGGGGCCCGGATCAATTCTTGACGCTCGTCACGTGGGCCCGCGCCCGGCGCCCGTCAAGACCCTGAAACGAAAGAGGCCCCGTTGCCGGGGCCTCTTTGCAGATCTACGCCATGGGCGCTCAGACGCGCATCGGCATCAGCACGTAGAGCGCCGAATGGTCGCGCGCATCGCGCAGGATGGTGGGCGACGCCGCGTCCGCCATCACGAACTGCGCATCCTCGCCCTCGATCTGCTGGGCGATGTCCAGAAGATAGCGCGAGTTGAAACCGATCTCGATCGGCGAGTGCTGATAGCCGACCTCGATCTCTTCCGACGCCGTGCCGTTCTCGGGGCTGGTCGCCGACAGCACGAGGCTGCCCTGGTCGAGCGCCAGCTTCACCGCCCGGCTCTTCTCGGTCGAGATGGTCGAGACGCGGTCGACCGCCTCGGCGAACAGCTTGGTCGCGACGTCGAGGATCTTGTCGTTGCCGGCCGGGATGACCCGGTCATAGTCCGGGAACGTGCCGTCGATCAGCTTCGAGGTCAAAACACCGTCGCCGAAATCGAAGCGGATCTTGGTCTCGGAGAGTTCGATGCGCACCGCCTGGTCGGTCTCGTCCAGGAGCTTGCGCAACTCCTGCACCGTCTTGCGCGGCACGATCACGCCCGGCATGCCCTTCGCCCCCTCGGGCAACGGCACGTCGACGCGCGCCAGGCGATGGCCGTCGGTCGCGACCGCGCGCAGCACGTCGACCTCGGCACTCTGCGCCGCGTGCAGGTAGATGCCGTTCAGGTAGTAGCGCGTTTCCTCGGTCGAGATCGCGAAACGCGTCCGGTCGATCAGGCCCTTAAGATCGTTCGCCGCGAGCAGGAACTCATGCGCGAGCGGGCCACCGGACATGACCGGGTAGTCTTCCGCCGGCAGGCAGGCGAGCGTGAAGGTCGAGCGCCCGGAGCGGAGCGTCAAGGCGCCGCGGTCGCCGCTCGCGTCGAGCTCGACCTGGGCACCGTCCTTGAGCTTGCGCACGATGTCGTAGAGCGTGTGCGCCGGGGCCGTAGTCTTGCCCTCGCGCGCGACCTGGGCCGGCACGACCTCGACCACCTCGAGGTCCATGTCGGTCGCCGAGAGACTGAGGCGCCCGCTTTCCGCGCGCAGCAGCACGTTCGACAGGATGGGAATGGTATTCCGGCGCTCGACGACGCTCTGGACGTGGCCGAGGGCGCGCAGCAGCGCCGCGCGTTCAATCGTGATCTTCATGGTGTCTGGAATCGTACCAAGGGGCGCCCATTAGCCGAGGTTACTACAGACGGACCAGAAAGCGGACCGACCCGTCGGTATCGGCCCTTGCGGCCGTTCCCCACGGACGGTTCGTATAACATAGTTTTTGCGGCCGGCGCATGCGGATTGCATGCGGGCGGCCCCGGGTTTGCCGTGATCGCGGCCGGTGATGAGCGCTTGGGACACAGCATGGTTGCGGTCCGCGATGTGGTCCCGGGGGTGAAGGTTGATAATATGCCTGTCATCGAGTGCGGCTTAACGTCCGACTCGGGACGATCCTCCACCGGGAAATTCGCGGGATCAGCGCCATGACCACACGACCGACGGTATTCATCGATGGCGAAGCGGGCACGACGGGACTCGAGATCCATCGACGCCTGGCCGGCCGCACCGATATCGAGATCGTCAGCCTGCCGGCAGACTCGCGCAAGGATCCGGCCGCACGCCGCCGGGTGCTGAACGAGGTCGACCTCGCGATCCTGTGTCTGCCCGACGACGCCTCGCGCGAGGCGGCTGCCATGGCCGAGGGCGGCCCGACCCGCCTGCTCGATGCGTCCACCGCGTTCCGCACCCATCCGGACTGGGTCTATGGTTTCGCCGAGCTGGCACCCGGCCATGCCGAGCGCATCGCGGCTGCGAAGCGCGTTTCCAATCCCGGCTGCTATCCGACCGGGGGCATCGCGCTGCTGCGCCCGCTCGTCGAGGCCCAAGTGCTGGGCGACGATTATCCGGTCTCGGTCCATGCCACCTCGGGCTATTCCGGCGGCGGCAAGAAACTGATCGAATCCTACGAGAGCAATCCGCCGGGCGAGGACGCGAGCGCGCTCCGCTATTACGGCCTCAATCTCGAGCACAAGCACGTGCCGGAGCTGCAGGTGCACAGCCGCCTCGCCCACCGGCCGATCTTCCTGCCGTCAGTCGGCGCGTGGCGCCAGGGCATGCTGGTGGCCATACCGCTCCATCTCCGCGCACTGGCGAAGCCGGTGGCGGGCCCCGACCTGCACCGGATCCTCGACGACTACTATCGCGGCCAGCGCCTGGTGCGCGTGCTGCCGTACGTCGAGACGAGCAAGGGCAGCCTCGGCCATCTCGATATCGAGGTGCTGAACGGCACGGACATGCTGGAGTTGTTCGTGTTCGCCCATCCGGGCCACGGCCAGGCGACGCTGGTGGCACGCCTCGACAACCTCGGCAAGGGCGCCTCCGGCGCCGCGGTCCAGAACATGGACCTGATGCTGGGGCTGGCGCGGGCTTAGCCGCCCGCGCCTCCTGCGGTAAAAAATCGTCATCTCCCCGGGCTTGTCCCGGGGATCCACGCCGCGCCGCGCGCACATCGCCTGAAACAGGGTCTCAGGCCCAACCGCGTGGATGGCCGGGTCACGCCCGGCCATGACGGGAAGAGAGCGGGCAGGAGACCCTCAGCTCTCCAGCATGCGCCGCAAAAGGTCGATGTCCTCGCCGAGCGCGCGGTCCTCGGCCAGGAGCTCCTCGATCTTACGCACGGCATGCATGACGGTCGTGTGGTCGCGGCCGCCGAACTTGCGGCCGATCTCGGGCAGCGAGCGCGGCGTCAGCTGCTTGCAGAGATACATCGCGACCTGGCGCGGGCGTGCCACGGCGCGGGCGCGACGGGCCGAATGCATGTCGGCCAAGCGAATGTTGAAATGCTCGGCGACCCGCTTCTGGATCTCCTCGATCGTGATCCGGCGGTCGTTCGCGCGCAGCAGGTCGTGCAGCACGTCCTGGGCGCTTTCGAGCGTGATCGAGCGGCCGACCAGCTGGGCGTGGGCGGTGATGCGGGTCAGCGCCCCTTCGAGCTCGCGCACGTTCGACGTGATCTTGTGCGCCAGGAACTCGAGCACCTTGGCCGGCACCTGGGCCTGCTTCTGCTCCGCCTTCGCCTGCAGGATGCCGAGGCGGAGCTCGTAGGTCGTCGGATGGATGTCGGCGACCAGGCCCCAGCCGAGCCGCGACTTCATCCGCTCTTCCATGCCTTCGAGATCGGACGGCGACTTGTCGGCCGAGATGATCACCTGGCGGTTCTGGTCGACCAGCGCGTTGAAGGTGTGGAAGAACTCCTCCTGCGTCGAGTCCTTGCCGCTGATGAACTGCACGTCGTCGATCATCAGCACGTCCACGGAGCGGAACTGCTCCTTGAACGCCATCGTGTCCTTGAACCGCAGCGCCTTGATGAACTGATACATGAACTTCTCGGCCGAGAGGTAGATCACCCTCCGGCTGGAATCATGCCGCCTGATGTGCCAGGCGATCGCATGCATCAGATGGGTCTTGCCGAGACCGACGCCGCCATAAAGGAAGAGCGGGTTGAACGGTGCGGCCCGGTTGCCCGACACGGCCGATTCTGCGACCCGGCGGGCCGCCGCATGCGCAAGCTCGTTCGGCTTGCCGACGACGAAATTCTCGAAAGTGAAGCGGGGGTCGAGCGGCGCCGAGATCTCGCGATCGTCCGCCGCGTCGCCGACCGGGGTCACGGTCGCGGCGGCACCGGCACGGCCGGCTTCCTCCGCGGGCTCGCTCAGACGCGGCTCGGGCTCTGCCGACGCGACGAGGGCCGGCTCGGCGACGAGCGCTGCCGCGGCGACGCGCCGGTCGCCGACGACGATCTCGACCACGTTCACATTCTTGTTCTCGCCGGACCAGAGCGCCTGGATGCGGTCGGCGTAGTGGGCCACGACCCAGTCGCGCAGGAAGCGGGTCGGCACCTCGATCCGGATGGCGTCGCCCACCATGTCGGCGAGGCTCAGCGACGACAGCCAGCTGCGGTAGGCCGCCTCGCCGAACTCGTCGCGCAGCCGGCCGCGCACGCGCTGCCACTGGGCCGCGAGCGGACCGTC
The DNA here is from genome assembly GCF_014643535.1 of Aliidongia dinghuensis. Classification (NCBI taxonomy): domain Bacteria; kingdom Pseudomonadati; phylum Pseudomonadota; class Alphaproteobacteria; order Rhodospirillales; family Dongiaceae; genus Aliidongia; species Aliidongia dinghuensis. The sequence goes on from NZ_BMJQ01000015.1 coordinate 99,180, forward strand.
GATCTCGGAAATCTCGACGGTCACCTGCGGCACATCCCGCCCGGCACGAGGCCCCGGGCCGCATGGTGTCCAGTCACAATCATCATCGCGCTTCGAGCCAACACCCGCACCGCCCAGCCCATCTCGCAGATTGAAACCCGGTGACGCTCCGGTGGCCCCAGCTTCTCCCGAGCACGGGCGCACTGGTCCATCGGGGTCCAAGGCTCCGACAGGCCGCGCGGGCCGGCGGCGAGAAGTTGCTCGTCACCATCACGTCGCTGGTGGTCAAAATCCAACCCTCGGGGGTCCGACCAGCGAACCGCAAACGGAGCGCTGGATTTTGATCACCAAACCGACACTTTACTGACACGAAACCGTAACAGTGGGTTGTACCCATGCGGCGGTTTCGCATCTGGAGACGACCCGCCCGGCGCCGTAAAACGGCGCACCGGCAAACCGGCTCCAAAGATACGTTACAACGGCGATACGGCCCGATCAGCAGGCAAGCCTGCATCGCTACCGCATCTCCAGAAGAAATGTGTCCCCCATTACCCCAAGTTGCCGGCCGTTTCGGACCGACCACCCACGATCACTGCAATTTTACAAGTAATTCTCGATAGATTTACAGTATCGCACCGAGGCAATACCGCAAAACCTTCCCATCCGCCCTCACCACGCGCGGAACATCGAAAACTCCGCCCACGCGCCCTGCGGCGACAAGGCTTGAGAAGATTACCGATGGGTGACGCTGCTGGCAACGGGATCGTATGCGGAACGCGCGAATATTTTCGCTATACGATCGAAGTAAAGACAGTCAGCCGTCTTTACTTCGATCGCAAGGCAATCGAGTGGCAAGCCCCGTTGGATGACCGGCCCGCTGCAAGGGGGCCGGCCCGACGCGAGAGGTCGAGTTAGAGTGCGGCGATCCGGGCGTTCAAGCGCGACAGCTTGCGCGCGACCGTGTTCTTGTGCAGCACGCCCTTCTGCGCACCGCGCTGCAGCTCCGGCTGGGCCGCGAGGAAAGCCGCCTTGGCGTCGTCCTTGTTGCCGGACGCAATCGCCAACTCGACCTTCTTGACGAAGGTACGGATGCGGCCGATGCGGGCACGATTGACCTCGGTCCGCCGGAGGGTCTGGCGGAAACGCTTCTCAGCGGACTTGTGATTGGCCATGGGGAAACGCGCTCTCGGTGAAACGAAACTGTCAACGGGGTGGCGGGTTATAGCGGTCGGCCCACGGCGCGTCAAGCAACAGACGGCCGCACGCGTCCGAAGACCCGTCACGGAGGGCGCGGTTTCTAACGCCGAAACCGGCGGAAGACAAGCACTCAGAAGCAGGCGCGACCCTGACCAGCACCGACGGCATGAGCCGGATGCATGCGGCTCGTCCATGACCATTCGGTGACGGCAGGGCGATGACGGCAGGGTGGCGATGGCCGGGCGGCGATGGCTGGGCGGCGATGGCGGCGGCCGCTGGACCCACGACAGCCGGGACGGCATCATGGACGCCATCCATGCCCGCGAACGCCCTGGCGTCGCCCGCATCTCCCGCTCCCGTGACGAAAGCCCCTGCCATGACCGCTCTGCCTCAGACGATGACCGCGATCGAGATTGCCACGCCGGGCGAGGCCGATGTGCTCCGCCCCTCCGCGCGGCCGGTGCCGGCGCCCGCGGCGGGCGAGGTGCTGATCAAGGTCGCGGCCGCCGGCGTCAACCGGCCCGATGTGCTGCAGCGCCAAGGTCACTACGCGCCGCCGCCGGGCGCGACAGACATCCCAGGGCTCGAGGTCGCCGGCACGGTCGTGGCCCTGGGCTTCGGCGCCCATCACCTCAATGTAGGCGACCAGGTCTGCGCGCTGCTCGCGGGCGGCGGCTATGCCGAATATTGCGCCGTGCCGGCGGTGCAATGCCTGCCCGTCCCGGCCGGCCTTTCGTTCGAGGAGGCGGCCGGCCTGCCCGAGACCTTCTTCACGGTGTGGAGCAATCTCGTCGACCGGGCCCATTTCACGCCCGGCAAGACCGTGCTCATCCACGGCGGCACGAGCGGCATCGGCACGACCGCGATCCAGCTGGTGAAAGCGCTCGGCGGGCGGGCCTTCGCCACCGCCGGCAGCTACGACAAGGCCCATGCCTGCGAGAGGCTCGGCGCCGAGCGCGGCATCAACTACCAGCTCGAGGATTTCGTCCAGATCACGAAGGAACTGACGCACGGTCACGGCGTCGACATCATCCTCGACATGGTTGCGGGCGACTATGTCGCCCGCAATCTCCAGGCCGCGGCGGTCGACGGCGTCATCGTCAATATCGCGTTCCTCCGGGGCGCCAAGGTCGAGATCGACATCAACCTGGTGATGCGCAAGCGCCTGACCCTGACCGGCTCGACGCTCCGCCCGCGCTCGCCGGCGGAAAAGGGCGCCATCGCGGAGGCGCTGCACGCCCGTGTCTGGCCGCTCATCGCCTCCGGGGCGATCAAGCCGGTCCTCTACAAGACCTTCCCGCTCGCCCACGCCGACGAGGCGCACCGCCTGATGGAGAGCGGCGCGCACATCGGCAAGATCGTGCTGACCGTGTGAGAAGGCATGAGAAAAAATCACGACGCTGGGCGGGCTAGCGGGATCGGGCCTGTCCCGGCGCTTCCATCGCCGGGCCCGGTCGACTATATAAGCGGCATATCGTCATTTTTATGCATGTCGTAACCGGCACCCCGCTCCCGCGAGCGACCGCCGGCCGGTTCGCACGTCGCGAGGAGAAATAGAAGCATGCCGCTGCCCCTGATGCCCAAGGCCACCGCCGTGTGGCTCGTCGAGCATACCTCGCTGTCGTTCGACCAGATCGCGGCGTTCTGCGGCCTGCATGCGCTCGAGGTCCAGGCGATCGCCGACGGTGAAGTCGCGACCATGATGCAGGGCCTGGACCCTGTCGCGAACGGCCAGATCACCAAGGCCGAGATCGCCCGCTGCGAGGCCGACCCGGCGCTGCGCCTCAGGCTCGCGTCCGGCGCCCATCCCGTGCCGGCAACGAAGCACAAGGGCCCGAAATACACGCCGATCTCGAAGCGCCAGGACAAGCCCGACGCCATCGCCTGGATCCTGAAGAACCATCCGGAACTGTCGGACGCGCAGATCTCCCGCCTTATCGGCACGACCAAGCCGACCATCGCCGCGATCCGCGACCGCTCGCACTGGAACTCGCCCAACATCAAGCCGCGCAACCCGGTCGCGATCGGCCTCTGCAGCCAGGCGGACTTCGAGGCCCAGCTCGTCATCGCACGCAAGCAGAACCCGCACGCGGTCCGCGCCGAGCCGCTCCTGACCGAGATCGACGAGATCTAAGCAAAAACGAACCCTCGCCCGCTTGCGGGAGAGGGTAGCGAGCGTGAGCGAGCCGGGTGAGGGTCGACGAACCGCACGACCCTCCCCCTTCCCAGCCTCACGGCTGGGCCCCTTCCCTCTCCCGCGAGCGGGCGAGGAGTTTTCCCCTAAAACCCCGCCTCTTTCAGCGCATCGGCGATCTCGTCGAGTGCCGCCGGGTCGTCGATGGTGGGCGGGACCGTGACCGGCTTGCGGTCGGCGAGCCCGCGCATCGCCTGGCGCAGGATCTTGCCCGAGCGGGTCTTGGGCAGGCGGTTCACGACCAGCGTCCGCTTGAAGCCGGCGATCGGGCCGATCCGGTCGCGGACGAGCTGGCCCACCTCGCGCTCGATCGCATCGTCGGGTCGCGCAACGCCGGCCTTCAACACGACGAAGCCCACCGGCACCTGGCCCTTGAGCTCGTCCGCAACGCCGATCACGGCGCATTCGGCGACGTCCGGATGCGCCGCCACGACCTCCTCCATCGCCCCGGTCGACAGCCGATGGGCCGCGACATTGATGATGTCGTCGGTCCGCGTCATGACGAAGATATAGCCGTCCTCGTCGATGAAGCCCGCGTCGCCGGTCTGGTAATAGCCGGGAAAGGCCGTGAGGTACGACGCGACATAGCGGTCGTCCGCCTGCCAGAGCGTCGGCAGCGCGCCCGGCGGCAGCGGCAGCCGGACCGCGAGGTTGCCGATCTCGCCGGGCTTCGCGGGCTGGCCCGCCTCGTCGAGCACGCGCACGTCCCAGCCGGGCACGGCCTTGGTCGGCGAGCCGGGCTTGACCGGCAGCCGCGCGATGCCGAGGCAGTTGGCCGCGATCGGCCAGCCGGTCTCGGTCTGCCACCAATGATCGATCACCGGCAGGCCGAGCTGCGTCTCGGCCCAGGCGAGCGTCGGCGGATCGCAGCGCTCGCCGGCCAGGAACAGGGCGCGAAAGGCGCCGAGCGGCGCCTTTCTGATGAAGGCGCCGTCCGGGTCCTCGCGCCGGATCGCACGGAACGCGGTCGGCGCGGTGAACAGCACATGGACGCCGTGCTCGCGCACCACGCGCCAGAAGGCGCCTGCGTCGGGCGTGCCGATCGGCTTGCCCTCGTAAAGCACGGAGATGCAGCCGCGGATGAGCGGCCCATAGACGATATAGCTGTGGCCGACGACCCAGCCGACGTCGGACGCGGTGAACATGGTCTCGCCGGGTGCGAGCCCGAAGATGTTGCCCATGCTCCAATGGAGCGCCACCGCATAGCCGCCGTGGTCGCGCACGACGCCCTTCGGAACGCCGGTCGTGCCTGAGGTATAGAGGATATAGAGCGGGTCGGTCGCCGCCGTGTCGGCGCAGGGCACGGGCTCGGCCGCCGCAACCGCTTCAGCCCAATCGAGATCGCGGCCCGGCACGAGATCGCAGCCGAGCTCCGGCCGCTGGAAGACCAGGCAGTGCGCCGGCTTCGCCGCCGCGCGCTCGATCGCGGCATCCAGGAGCGGCTTGTAGGGAATGCGCTTCGCCCCCTCGATGCCGCAGGAGGCCGACAGGATCAGCTTCGGCTTCGCGTCGTCGATGCGGGTCGCCAGCTCGTTCGCGGCGAAGCCACCGAACACGACGGAATGGACGGCGCCGAGCCGCGCGCAAGCGAGCATGGCCATCGCCGCCTCGGGCACCATCGGCATGTAGATCACGACCCGGTCGCCCGGTCCCACGCCCAGGTGCCGGATGGCGCCGGCGAGCCGGGCGACGCGCTCGGTCAGGTCACGATAGGTGTAGCGCTCAATCCGGCCGGTGACCGGGCTGTCGTAGACGAGCGCCGTCTGCCCGCCGCGCCCGGCCGCGACGTGCCGGTCGAGCGCGTTGTAGCAGATGTTGATCCGCCCGCCCGAGAACCAGCGATAGAACGGCGGCCGGCGCGCGTCGAGCACCCGGTCCCACGGCCGGGTCCAGACAAGGTCGCGGGCGGCCTCGCCCCAGAAGCCTTCGGGATCGCCGAGCGCGCGGGCGCAAAGGGCGTCGAAGCGGGCGGCCGCGTCGTCAGTCATCGGTGATCCCTCCTGGCTTCCCCAGCGCTTTTTGCGGCGCGGCGGTTCTTGTCGTTGCATCGAACGGTAGCCCCTGCCGGCCAACCCGTCACGCCCCTTGCGGCCCATGACCGGTTCGGCGGATCATGCCCGCATGGCCTTGATTCTGCTCGAACGGACCTTCCCGACATGCAGCCCGTCGCTTCGCCCTATGCCCGTGATCTGGATCAAAATCCGGCGAATTTTACCGCGCTGACGCCGCTCGGATTCCTGGAGCGCGCCGCCGCGGTGCATCCCGACCGGCTGGCGATCGTGCACGGCGTCCGGCGCCAGACCTGGCGCGAGACCGCCGAGCGCTGCCGGCGGCTCGCCTCGGCACTCAACATGCGCGGCATCGGCCGCGGCGACACGGTTGCGATCATGGCGCCCAACATCCCGGAAGTGGTCGAGGCGCATCACGGCGTGCCGATGGCCGGCGCGGTGCTGAATGCGCTCAACATCCGGCTCGACGCGCCGACCATCGCCTTCATGCTGACCCATGGCGAGGCGAAGCTGCTCATCACCGACCGGGAGTTCTCGGGCGTCATCTCGGCGGCACTCGCCCAGATGACCGGGCCGAAGCCGCTCGTGGTGGACATCGACGACCCGCTGGCCGAGGGCGGCCAGTTGATCGGCGAGCTCGACTACGAGGCGTTTCTGGCCGAGGGCGATCCGGCCTTTCCCGGCCTGCCGGTCACGGACGAATGGGACGCGATCTCGCTCAATTACACGAGCGGCACGACCGGCAACCCCAAGGGCGTCGTCTATCACCATCGCGGCGCCTACCTGAACGCCATCGGCAACATCATGGTCTGGGGCCTGGCCGGGCATCCCACATATCTCTGGACCCTGCCGATGTTCCACTGCAACGGCTGGTGTTTTCCCTGGACCATCACGGCCTTGGCCGGGACCCATGTCTGCCTGCGCCGGGTCGAGGCCGGCGCCATCCTGGACGCGATCGAGCGGCATGGCGTCACGCATCTCTGCGGCGCGCCCATCATCATGACCATGCTGCTGAACACGCCGAACAAGCTCACGGAGCAAGGCCGGCGCATCGAGATGATGACAGCCGCAGCACCGCCGCCCGCCGCCGTAATCGAGGGCATGGAGCGCATGGGCTTCCACATCACCCATGTCTACGGCCTGACCGAGGTCTATGGCCCCGCCGTCGTGTGCGACTGGCACGATGATTGGGACACGCTGCCGCCGGCCGAGCGCGCTCGGCTCAAGGCGCGCCAGGGCGTGCGCTACCCGGTCCTGGACGGGCTGATGGTCGCCAATCCGGAGACCCTGGAGCCGGTGCCGGCCGATGCCGAGACCATGGGCGAGGTCTTCATGCGCGGCAACATCGTCATGAAGGGGTATCTCAAGAACCCGAAAGCAAGCGAGGCCGCGTTCAAGGGCGGCTGGTTCCACACTGGCGACCTGGGCGTGTTGCACCCGGACGGCTATATCGAGCTTAAGGACCGTTCCAAGGACATCATCATCTCAGGCGGCGAGAATATCTCGACCATCGAGGTCGAGAGCGTGCTCTATCGCCACCCGGCCGTGCTCGAGGCAGCCGTCGTCGCCAAGCCGGACGAGAAATGGGGCGAGACCCCGTGCGCCTTCGTGACACTGAAGGAAGGCGCCGACGCCACCGAGGCCGAGATCATCCAGTTCTGCCGCGAGCATCTCGCCCGTTTCAAGATCCCGAAGACGGTCGTGTTCGGCCCGCTGCCCAAGACCTCGACCGGCAAGATCCAGAAATTCGTGCTGCGCGACCGCGCCAAAGGAGGCGGGAGCGCCGATGCCTGACGCGCGCCTGCTGCCGCCGACCGAGGTCGGGCCGGACGAGTTCCTGGCGGCCGCCATCGCCGAGACGGCGCTCGGCGGAGCGGCGGCCGGCGTGCGCCGGTTCGACGGCAGCGCCCGGCATTTCGTGTTCGACGTGCAATTGACCGACGGACGGCGGGCCGTCGTGCGCCTGGGCCTGCCCGAGCACCGCACCGGCATCCGCGATGCGGCCCTCTGGTCGGAGCGGCTCAGGCCCTTGGGCATTCCCATGCCGCGCATCCTGGCGCGCGATTTCACCTCCGAGTTCCCGTCGCTGATCCTGGAGCGGCTCGAGGGCGATCCGCTGCTCCACCATGTCGACCGCCTGAAGCTGCCGCATCTGGGCTTGATCGCCGGCCGGCTCGCCGAGATGCAGCACAAGGTCGCGGGCCTCGGCAGCGCCGGCCGCTACGGCTGGGCGACCGAGGCGGAGGCCGCCCCCTACGTCCGCTGGTCGGACGTGCTGGCCCAGGACTTGGCCGAGGCGCGCGGCGCCATCCAGGCCGCCGACCTGATGGACGAGGCGATCGTCGACGCGGTCGAGCGCCGCTTTGCCCGCGCAGCGCCCGCCCTCGACCGCATCCCGGCCGTGGCGTTCATGGCGGAGCCCGCGACGCGCGACGGGATCGTGACCGAGACCGGGCGACTCTCCGGCCTCGTCGACGTCGACCGTATGGGCTGGGGCGACCCGCGTGTCGCCATCGCCCGCACGCTCTTCGACCTCATGGACGCGGACAAGCCGACGGGCTTCGCCGAGGCTTGGCTGGCGCTCACCGGCGCCCGTGCCGATGCCACCTTCTGGCTCTATGTGGCGTTCGCCGGGGTGACGGCGATGGCCGAGTACGGCGACAGGCGGCAGTTCCGCATCGCCGACCGCGACCGGATCGACCGGCTGATGGCCCGCGTGCTCGCCCGGCTCGATCGGCCGGACGGGCTTTAAGACCAGGATGTGACGGAGCCCATGAAAAAGGCCGGGTTTATTGTCGAACCCGGCCTTCCTTCATCCTTTTGTCGCTCGATCGTCACATCATCTGTTGACGGGACAGTTCGGCGATCGCGTCTTTAATTCGCAGTTTCTCGCGCTTCCATTCCGCTACCTTCAGCTCGTCAGGCAGGGAACGGGTCGTCTCCTTGGCGATAGCTTGCTTGAGGTTGGCGTGTTTATCACGGAGTGCCCGGATGTGATCTTCAACAGCCATAGATGCCTCTCCTAGAAGCGTTGTCGCACGAGTGCGCCATAAAACCGTAATCCCATCGATGCCGGTCTCCAAGCGTTCGATTCGGGCAAGTTGAGGTAATAGTCTTACGGCTTTTCTGGATTTCGCGGTGCATCCGAGCTAGTTCAAGCGCTTATGGAAAAAACGCCCCAGCGACTCATTATTGCTATAACCGGCGCCTCCGGCGTGCGCTACGGCGTGCGCCTCCTGGAGCTCTTGAAGCCGCTCCCGATCGAGACCCATCTGGTGCTCTCGCGCACTGCCGAGGTGACGCTCGCCTACGAGACCGGGCACAAGGTCGCAGACGTGCACGCGCTCGCCGACCATTGGTATCCGGCGACCGACATGGCGGCCGCGATCTCGTCCGGCTCGTTCCGCACCCGTGGCATGATCATCGCGCCCTGCTCGGTCCGCTCCATGTCCGAGATCGCGACGGGCGTCACGACCAGCCTCGTCACCCGCGCCGCCGACGTGGTGCTGAAGGAGCGCCGGCGGTTGGTCCTGATGGTGCGCGAGACGCCGCTCCACACCGGGCACCTGCGCACGATGACCCAGCTGTCGGAGATGGGCGCCATCATCGCGCCGCCGGTGCCGGCGTTCTATGCCCAGCCCGCGAGCCTCGAAGCGATGGTCGACCATAGCCTCGGCCGCGTGCTCGACCTGTTCGACATCGACGCGGGCAGCGTCACGCGCTGGGGCGAGGGTCCGACGCCGCGGCCGCCACGAGCGCGGGCGTGAACGCCCGGGCCGCGGCCGGCCCGGCATAGCGTTCGAGATTGATGAGCCCCAGCGCCGGCGAGGGCTCGCCCAGGGGCCGGTCGGGCAGTGCCGCCAGCAGCCGGCGCTGCTCGACCCGTTCGGCATCGAGCTCGGCCGCCTTGATCCGCTCGCGCAGCTCCGTCGCCAGGCTGTCGCCCTTGAGGAAGCGCCTGACTGCGCGGAGCGGCGCCACCACCCGGGTGCGCCAGGGCTCGAGCGCCGCATCGAGTGCCGGAAAGTCCTCGTCCGTGAGGGCGAGCCCCCGCACGGTCCCGGCCCAGAGGCAGAGCAGGACGAGATTGACGTCGAGGCCGGCACCGTCCTGCAGATCGAGGCAGAGCGCCGAGGTGTCCTCGTAGAGCCTGTGGGCGAACCCCCAGAAGTCGCTCGCCTGCCCCTCGAAATCCGAGCCCATCGGCCCCTCCCCTGGCCCGCGCCAGCCTGCTATAGTCCCGGCCCCGCGTCGTCGGGTGCCCCCGTCAGAGATTGTCGACACGAGTGCCTATGGACCTCGACAACGAAGCCATCAAGCAGAAGCTCGCCGCCCTGGTGAGCGAACATCGCGATCTCGACGCGCTGATCGCCCATGTGGCGGACTCCGCCGAAGATCAGTTGCAGATTCAACGTCTGAAGAAACGCAAGCTCGCCCTCAAGGACATGATCGCGCGGCTGGAAAGCCTGCTGTTGCCCGACATTATCGCGTAAAGCCGTAAAATAATTCCCGTCGCCGCCGCGGAGGCGAGAACCCAGGGCAAGCGACCGGCGAGCGGCCGTTTTGCGTGCATAACGGAGCTTCCATCTCCCTTCCGTCATGGCCGGGCTTGACCTGGCCATCCACGCCTTTGCGCAAAACGCTCACCCCGGTCACGGGATCGCCAAGCGGCGGCGCGTGGATCCCCGGGGTCAAGCCAGGGGAGGACGAAGACTGGCAGACGTGGGGTTCGCTTCGACCAACCAGCTCAATCCATCGGCATGTAGGGCCTGACTTCGTGCCAGCCCTGCCAGATCATGCTGAAGGCCACATAGGTGATGATGCCGAGGCCGATCCAGACGATCCAGGGGAAGCGGCCGATCATGCGGGCGACCAGCTGCGAGGCCATGCCCATGAGCCCGACCGAGAGCGTCAGGCCCGCGACGAGCACCCAGAGATGCTCGCGCGCCGTGCCAGCAACCGCCAGCACGTTGTCGAGCGACATGGAGATGTCGGCGACGACAATCTGGAGGAGCGCTTGCGCCAAGGTCTTGCTCTTGGGCTCGCCGCAATCGCCGGACGGGCAATGGCCCTTGCCGCACGCCTCGCGGAACATCTTCCAGGCGACCCAGAGCAGGAGGAAGCCGCCGGCGAGTGTCAGCCCGATGACCGCGAGCAGCTGCACCGTCACGACGGCGAACAGGATGCGGAGCGCGGTCGCCGCCAGGATGCCGAGCAGGATCGCCTTGCCACGCTGCCCCTGCGGCAGGCCGGCCGCCGCCATGCCGACAACGATGGCATTGTCCCCGGCGAGCGTGATGTCGATGAGCACGACCTGCAGCAGCGCCGAAAGTGCTGTGAGGTCTATCCAGGCGGGCAATGTCATGGCCGCGCAGATATGGGCACGAGCGCCCTACGCCGCCAGCCTTGGATTCCGAAGGTCAGCGTAGCGCCAGCAATGCTTCCAGGTCGTGGAAGCTGCCGTAGCTGCCACCGAGATAGCACAAGGGTTCGCCCACGCCGATGCGCTGGGCCACGACCTCGCCCAGGAAGATCGAATGGGTCGAGCCGTCGAAGGTCTGGACGACCCGGCAGTCGAAGCCGACGAGGGCACTTTTCAGGATCGGCGCGCCGGTTTGGAGCACGTCCCAATCGCCGGTGGAGAAGCGCGCCTCGCCAATCTCGGCCCCGCTGAACCGCTCGGCCAGCGCGTGATCGTCGGCGGTCAGCACGTTGATCGCGAACAGGCCGGACGAGACGATGGCGTCATGGGCCGAGCCCTGCCGGTTGACGCAGCAGAGCAGCGTCGGCGGCGTCGCCGAGACGGAACAGACCGCCGTCGCGGTCAGGCCGCGCCGCTGCCCGTCGGCCAGTGTCGTGATGATCGTGACGCCGGCAGTAAGGCGCCGCATGCCCGTCTTGTAGAGTTCCGGCTCGATTGCCATCCAGCGGCCCCAGAAAACTTATCCAAAACTTATCCAAAACTTACCCAACGTTACGCCCTTGGATATAGGGCAAATCGGCCCCCCTGGCGACATTGGAACTGGCGGCAGGGCACATGCCGGACATGCCCGCAGGTCGGTGCCGCGGGCGGCTATCTGCTGCATCAGTAATCCGCCCGAGGCGCCATCATCCAAAGGGATCCCAATGTCCGTCGCGAGACGGATTGTTAAGCGGCCTCTGAGAGATTAGGGATAGTAATTCCCGATCGGTCTCTCGCGAGTGTCCGCCGATGCGCCTCAAGTTCCTTTCCGCCGATGACCCGCGTGAAGCCGCCTTCCGGGCGGCAGTCCAGCTCGGCCCTTCGGCCGTCCTGGTCGAGAACGAGGCGAATGCGGACGGCAGCTTCGCCGGCCTGATCGACGGTGCGGCGGAGCGTCCGGCTCTGGACCCGATCGAGGTGGTCGAGGACGCGCTCAATTTCCACGATGCGCCGCCACGCCTCGTCCTGCGCCTGATCGAGCGCAAGGTGCGCAAGGCGGACGCACTGCATCTGCTGGAAAGCGGGCTCAAGGCGCTCCTGAAATTCTCGGCCCTGCCCCATGCGGCGCGCGCCCGGCTGATGCTGGTCGGCCCGCCGGCCGCCGGCAAGACCACGCTCGTCGGCAAGCTCGCAGCGCGCGGCACGACGCCGGTCGCACGCGTGCTGACGACGGATATCCATCGACCGGGCGGCGTCGAGCAGCTGGCCGAGTTCGTGGCCGTACTCGGCATCGATCCCGAGCGGGTCGATCCCACGGCGCCCGGCTTTACGGCGTCTGACCTCACGGTGCCGGAGAGCGGGCCGCTGCTGATCGACACCGCGGGGCTCGATGCCGCCGACACGGCCGGCTTTGCGGCACTCGGCCGGCTGGCGGAGCAGACCGGGGCCGAGCCGATGCTGGCGCTGCCGGCGATGCTGGATGCGAGCGAGGCGCGACTGTTCGCGCAAGCGGCGCTCGCCATCGGTGCCAAGCGCGTCGTCGTCACGCGCCTCGACATCGCCCCGCGCCTGGGCGCGCTCATTGCCGCGGCCGACGCCGGGCTCGCCGTCTCGGCCGGCAGCATCACCCAGCATTTCGCGTTCGGCCTGAAGCCGCTGACCGCGACCGTGCTCGCCCACCACATCCTGGAACTGGCCGCCGAGAAGGCGCGGCCGGAATAGGGTCCGTCGGGACCAGATTCAGGCGGACGGGCCGCGGTCCGTCCCGGGCAACAGTTCAGCCAAGCAGCGCGGGCAGAGGCACGCGGGTGTGCCTGATGCCGGTTCCTTAGGGACCGGCCCCCTAGGCACTGGCCCTTGCGGGACTGGCCCTTTCGGGACTGGTAGGCGCGCCGGCAATTCCATGCACCAGCAATCGCCCGCCGGCCGGCAGGTCATGGCGGCGCCGCAGCGCGGGCAGGTCGTGGTGTCAGGCGCACTGCCGGTCATGCGGCGCAGGGCCCCTCGTTACGACCGCCGATCCGTCGGCAGCAGGGCGAGCCGGCGGGCGCGGCGCGAGCGCCAGCGGGTGACGAGCAGGATCGTCAGCACCGCGACCGCGAAAATGCCGAGGGCGCTGAGCTCGATCGCCAGCGCATATTGGCCGAGCAGCCGGCCGATCGCATGCCCGAATAGATATCCGATGCCGACGAAGCTCGCGGCCCAGATGCCCGCGCCGACGAAGTTCAGCACCATGAAGCGTGGGGTCGACAGTTCCGACAGCCCGATCGCGGCCGAGGAGAAATTGCGGATGCCGTAGATGAAGCGGAAGGTCAGGATGAACAGTATGTCCCAGCGCTCGAGCCAGCGGTGCACCATGTCGATGCCGTGCTTCCAGTCCGGAAACTTGCGCAGGAGGAACGGCCCCGCCTTGCGTCCGAGGAAGAACCAGCATTGGTCGCCGAGATAGGAGCCGCACCAGGCGGCAGCCCCCAGCTTGTAGGGATCGATCGTGCCGCTGGCCGCCACGGCGGCCGCCAGCAGGACGAAGGTTTCGCCCTCGAGGAAGGTCCAGACGATCGTCAGCAAGTAGAAATAGTCGCGGTACTCGGCGATATACCGCTGAACCTCTTCCATCCGGAAAGTCGCTCCCCAAAACTAACCCGTCGCACCCTTGCCGGATGTCGATGCTGATCCTGGCGATCGGGTTCTCCGCCGCACGTTTCCGACACCCGCTCCCCGCGAGGAGCATGACCCGAACGCCCAGCGAAGCGCATACATCCGCCGACAGCGCAGCTTTTTCAAGCCCGCTTGCCCGCATTTGCCCAATTACGACACGGCCCCCAATTACGACATGGGTTGCCATTGGCACCCGATTTCCTTTCATCAGACGACAGGCATACGATGCCTCGTGTCAACAAAAGCTTGCGAGAGGGCCAGCCCGTCATGTCGAAGGAAACGTTTTCTGCGTCGCGCTCGTGGCATGCGCCGGTCGCGGACCCGGTCGCCCGTGCCCGGATCGACCTCGCGGCGGCACTCCGCTGGGCCGCGAAGCTCGGGTTCGGCGAGGGTATCTGCAACCATTTCAGCCTGGCGCTGCCCGGCGGCGACCGCTACCTGATCAACCCGTTCGGCGTACATTGGGCAGAGATGCGGGCGAGCCATCTCCTCATGCTCGACCGCGACGGCCGGATCGTCGAGGGCGCCGGCGAAGTCGAGGCAACGGCGTTCCACATCCATTCCCGCCTGCATCACGCCCATGATCGGGCAACCGCCGTGCTGCACACCCATATGCCGCACGCGACCGCGCTCACGCTCATCGAGGGCGGGCGGCTCGCCATGGCCCATCAGAACGCGCTCCGCTTCTGGGACGCGATCGCCTATGACGACGACTACAACGGCCTGGCGCTCGCCCAGGACGAGGGCGACCGGCTGGCCGCGTCCTTGGGCCAGGCCCGCATCCTGTTCCTCGCCAATCACGGCGTGGTCACCGTCGGGCCGAACCTCGCCGAAGCGTTCGATGATCTCTATTACCTGGAGCGCGCGGCCGAACTGCAGGTGCTGGCGCTCTCGACCGGCCGGCCGCTGAAGCTCGTCGCCGACGAGGTCGCCCGACGCACGGCCGCAGATTTTGCGCGCGACCGGCCCGCCTATGCCCACGCCCATTTCGAATCGATAAAGCGCCTGCTCGATGCCGAGGATCCGAGCTATCGGGACTGAGACCGCGACGCGCCCCCTCTCTCGCCGTGGACGGCCGGACCCGGCCATCCCCGTGGTAATACCATACGACTTGGCGCAAACTGATGCGCATGCGCCGCCGCATGGATCGACGAGAGAGGGCGAGGCCTGCCCCCTCGGCAACAGGGCCCTGCGCAACATGACCCCGCACAACATGACAAAGATTTAATGTCGCAGCAGGGTCCTCGTTACGTGGCCTGGACCATCTTCCATGCTGAGGCGTTCATCTTCGCGAGAACGCAAGACCGATTTCACCGCTTGTCCGCCAAGGAGGCATCTTCGCCGTGACTGTCAGAGAGCCCACCCCGCGTCGCCGCCCGTTCGGCCGGACGCTTTTCCTCCTGGGCCTGTCGACCAGCCTCGCCTTCGGGCCGTTGGCCCCCGCCTTCGCTCAGGCGCCGATTTCCGCTCCCATGTCGCAGGATCTGCCGAGCTTCTCGCCGATCGTGGACAAGGTGCTGCCCGCCGTCGTCAACATCTCGGTCATCCAGAAGCCGGGCTCGGGCGGCGGCGACGAGCAGGCAGACCAGGGCGACGATGAGAATGACGAGGACCAGGGCCCGCAGCTTCAGGGTCCGGGCCAGGGCACGCCGTTCGACGAGTTCCTGCGCCGCTTCTTCGAGCAGCAGCAGCAAGGCCGCCACGGCGTGCCGCACGTCACGCCGAACGCCCAGAAGGTGATCTCGCTCGGCTCCGGCTTCATCGTCGATCCGACAGGCTATGTCGTCACCAACAACCACGTGGTGGGGGATGCGGAGAAGGTGACCGTCACTTTCGCCGACGACAGCCAGCATCCGGCCAAGATCATCGGCAAGGACCAGAAGAGCGATCTCGCCCTCCTCAAGATCGACGCGCCGAAGCCGCTGCCCTACGTCAAGCTCGGCGACAGCGACCAGGCCAAGGTCGGCGACTGGGTCATCGCCGTCGGCAACCCGTTCGGGCTCGGCGGCACGGTGACCAAGGGCATCGTGTCGGCGCGCGGCCGGCCGATCGCCGATTCGAACTATGTCGACTTCCTGCAGATCGACGCGTCGATCAACCGCGGCAATTCCGGCGGCCCGACCTTCAACATGCAGGGCGAGGTCATCGGCATCAACACGGCGATCTTCTCGCCGAACGGCGGTTCGGTCGGCATCGGCTTCGCGATCCCGTCCAATTCCGCGAAGAACGTGATCGAGGCGCTCAAGAAGTCGGGCCACGTCGATCGCGGCTGGCTCGGCGTGCAGATCCAGGAAGTGACGCCCGAGATCGCGAACTCGCTGGGGCTCGACCAGAACCATCCGACGGGCGCGCTCGTCTCGTCCGTGTCCGACAACAGCCCGGCCTCCAAGGCCGGCGTCAAGGTCGGCGACGTGATCGAGAAGTTCAACGGCAAGACGGTCGAGAAGATGCGCGACCTGCCGCGCGTCGTGGCCGAGACCCCGATCGGCACCAAGGTCGACCTGGGCGTGTTCCGCAAGGGCGAGCACCAGACGCTCTCGACCACGATCGAAAAGCTCGACGACAGCAAGGTCGCCTCGATCGACCCGCAGACCGGCGAGGAACGGCCGGGCCGCGCGCCCTCGCTCGGCCTGACGCTCTCGACCTTGAACCCGGACATTCGCAAGCGCCTGTCCATCCCCAAGGACGTGAACGGCGTGCTGGTGTCGCGGGTCAAGGACGGCAGCCCGGCCGCCGACAAGGGTATCGAGGCGGGCGACGTGATCGTGCAGATCGACCAGACGCCGGTCTCGAAGCCCGAAGAGGTGATCCAGAAGGTCAAGGACGCCTCCAAGGACGGCAAGGCCAAGTCGGTCCTGCTGCTGGTCAACCGCCGGGGCCAGAACCGCTACGTGGCGCTCACCCCCGAAGACAAGGCCGGCTGAGCCCGCCTCCCACGACCGCGGCCTCCCCTCACCCGCCTCGCCCTGCTCGGCACCCTCTCCCCCATCCGGGGGAGAGGGTTGGGGTGAGGGGGCTGCCTCCGAAGATTGCGATCCCCAGGGTTCGTGCCATGAAGCTGCTCGTCGTCGAAGATGATCGCGAGGCCGCGGCCTTTCTGGTGAAGGGCCTGAAGGAGAGCGGCCACACGGTCGACCATGCTGCCGACGGCCGCGAGGGGCTGGTGCTGGCGACGACCGAGCGGTTCGATGCGATCATCCTCGACCGCATGCTGCCCGGCATGGACGGGCTCGCGATCGTGGCGGCGCTCCGCGCGTCCGACAATCACACGCCGGTGCTGATCCTGTCTGCGCTTGACCAGGTTGACGACCGGGTGCGCGGCCTCAAGGCCGGCGGCGACGATTATCTGACCAAGCCCTACGCCTTTTCCGAGCTCCTGGCCCGGCTCGAGTCGCTGCTGCGCCGCGGTGCCGGCGGCAAGACCGAGACCAAGCTCAAGGTCGGCGAGCTCGAGATCGACTTGCTGGCCCGCACCGTCCGGCGCGGCTCGACCGAGATCGAGCTGCTGCCGCGCGAGTTCCGCCTGCTCGAATATCTGGCGCGCAACGCCGGCCATGTGGTGACGCGCACCATGCTGCTCGAGCAGGTATGGGACTATCATTTCGATCCGCAGACCAACGTCATCGACGTGCACATCAGCCGTCTCCGGCAGAAGATCGACAAGGGCTTTGCAAAGCCGATGCTGCACACCGTCCGAGGAGCCGGCTACTGTCTCAAGGCCGCCTGATCGACCTTCTCAAGACCTCGACCTTCCGGCTCGCGGTCTATTATTTCGCGCTGTTCGCCGGCTCGATGCTGGCGATGCTGGCGCTCATTTACTGGCAGACGGTCGTCTACAGCACCCGCCAGACCGATGAGACGATCGACGCGGAGATCACGGGCCTCGCCGAGCAATATCGCGAGCGGGGCCTGGCCGGCCTGGTCGCCGTCATCAACGAGCGCTCGAACCCCGAGCGGGGCTCGAGCATGCTCTATCTCCTGACCGATTCGCGCCAGCGGCCGCTCGCCGGCAATCTCTCGCGCTGGCCCGACCTCGAGGTCGAGAAGGACGGCTGGATGCGCTTCCATTTGAGCGATTCGGGCCAGCGCGGCTCGGGCCAGCGCAGCTCAGGCCCGCACATCGCCCAGGCGACGACGTTCGTGCTGGCCGGCGGCGTGCAACTGCTGGTCGGGCGCGACCTGGCCGAGAACGTCACCTTCCGCAACCGCATCATCGTGGCGCTCGCCTCGTCCGGCGGCCTGACCCTGCTGCTCGGCCTCGTCGGCGGCATCGTCCTCTCGCGCCGGGCCTTGGCGCGCATCGACGCGATCAACCGGACCGGCGACCTCATCCGCGCCGGCGAGTTCAGCCACCGCATCCCCTTGAACGGCACCGGCGACGAGTTCGACCGGCTGGCGCAGAATCTGAACGCCATGCTCGACCAGATCGAGCGTCTGATGGCCGGCATGCGTCAGGTCACCGATAATATCGCCCACGACCTGCGCTCGCCTTTGGGCCGGCTGCGCTCGCGCATCGAGATGGCGCTCATCGAGGAACCCTCGACCGATCGCTATCGCGAGGTGCTGCAGCAGACGATCGCCGAGGCCGACCAGCTGCTCGCCACCTTTACGGCACTGCTCGACATCGCCGAGGCCGAGGCCGGCAATCCGCGTGCGCAGCTGGCCCCGCTCGACCTCACCGCCTTCGCGCGCGATCTAGCCGACCTCTACGAGCCGGTCGCCGAGGAGAAGGGGCTCCGCTTCACGATCGAGACCACGCCCCGTCCGGTCGAGGTGCGCGGCGACCGGCACATGCTGTCGCGCGCAATCGCAAACCTGGTCGAGAACGCGCTCAAATACACGCCCTCCAGCGGCGCCGTCGCGGTCCAGGTCCAGGTCGCCGGGACCATGGCGAGGCTCACCGTCAGCGACAATGGCCCGGGCATTCCGGCCGCCGAGCGGGAGCGCGTGTTCGATCGCTTCTATCGGCTCGAGGCGAGCCGGACGACCGAAGGCAACGGCCTCGGCCTGAGCCTCGCCCGCGCCGTCATCCGCCTGCACGGCGGCTCGATCGCGCTCGAAGACAATGCCCCGGGCCTCAGCGCCGTCGTCTCGCTGCCGCTCATGGTGGGGAACAACGGCGAGGGGGCGTGAGCCGCTCAGGCAAACCAGTCCTCCGCTCGCAGGCCGTCGACGCGGGTGAATTCCTTCAGATTGCCGGTGACGATGACGAGCCCTCGGCTGCGCGCATGCCCGGCAATCAGCAGGTCATAGCCCCCGATCGGAAGCCCACGACGTTCGAGCGTGGCTCGGATATCGGCCGAATGATCGGCTGCGGCCTCGTCGAACGGCAGGACTGCCAACCGGGCCGCGAACCGCTCGACCTCCTGCCGGTTCTCGATCGGCTTTGCTGACTTCGCCGCACCGTGCAACAGCTCGGTCAAGGTGATGGTTGTAATGCACAGCCCGTCGGCTTCCGCATTGAACCGTGCCCGCAAGCCAGCGGGCCGGTCGCGCAGCACACGGATGCAAAGGTTCGTGTCGAGCATATAGCGCAACATTTTAGAAGCCGCCGCGCTCCTGAACAGCCGGCTGATCGCGGTCACCAAGATCGATGCCAGGCGAATCGAAGAAATCGTCCCACACCGCATTGGCCGGCACGATGACCCGGCGAGTGCCATCCCGCAGAATCGCGACCTCCCGGACGCCTTCAGGGAACGCCACGTCCTTCGGCAGCCGAACGGCCTGAGAGCGATTCGTCTGGAACAGAGTTGTTCGGTTCATGATGCAGCGGTCCAGAGGCGGGATATCCAATATGTATATCCCGCCTCTGAGCAATTGTCCAGCCCAGTGCCCTCAATACCCGACCGTGAACCGCGCCCGGACGTGCCTCGGCTTTTCGATCTCGTCGAGCAGGGCTACCGCATAGTCCTCGTAGGAGATCCAGCTCTTGCCGTCGGCGCCGACCAAGAGCTGGTCGCCGCCGAGCCGGAAGTGCCCGGTGCGCTCGCCGGCGGTGAAGAGCGCCGAGGGGCTCAGCATCGTCCAGTCGAGATCGTCGACCCGGCGCAGCGCATCGAGGAACAGTTTGCCGCGCGTCGCCTCCTCGAGCACGAAGGCCGGGAAATCCGGCATCTCGATCAGCAGCTTGCCGGGTGCCACCTCGAGGCTGCCGGCGCCGCCCACCACGAGGTAGCGCTTGACGCCCGAGCGGCGCACCGCGTCGATCAGCAGCGCCGGATCGCTTGCGCGGAACCCGACCGTGCTCACGACCGCGTCATGGCCCGCCAGACGTGGTGCCAGCGCCGTCGGCTGGCTGGCATCCCCCACGACCGGCGTCAACCGATCCTGCGCCCGAAGCTTCGCCGGGTCGCGGGCGATGGCCGTCACCTGATGACCGCGGCCGAGCGCCTCCGCCACGAGGCGCGTCCCGACATTGCCGGTGGCGCCGATGATCGCGAGCTTCATGTCGTTGTTCCTTGTTCCCGATTGCGTGATAGTCTCTTTCTGAGACCAGCATCAGGTACGAGACGATAGAATGCCCGTAAAGACGGCAGGTTCGACGCCCATGGTTACCTCGAAGGAACCGCCTCGCCCGGCGCGCAACCCGCGCGGGGCGTCGGGCGGGGCGCCGGATTGCCCGATCCGCTCAGTGCTCGACCGCATCGGCGACAAATGGAGCTTCCTCCTGATCCTGACGCTGGCGCCGCGGCCGCACCGGTTCGGCGAGCTCCGGCGCGCGATCAATGACATCTCGCAGCGCATGCTGACGGAGACGCTGCGCAGCCTGCAGCGCGACGGCCTCATCGAACGGACTGTGTTCCCGACGACGCCGCCCAGCGTCGAATATCGCCTGACGACGCTCGGCCAATCCCTGCTCGAGCCGATGCAGGGTCTGGTCGCCTGGGCCGACCGTCAGCTGCCGACGATCGTGGCGGCCCGGGAGCGGTTCGACCGTGCGGCTCAGGACCAGGCCGCATCAGAGGCCGGACGCTCATTCGGCGCATAGCACACCCGGCCTGCCGCGCGCCGGTGGTAGGTCTCTAATGTGCCGAAATTACGGACAGTCTTATTGTACGCGCTTTGCTTGACATTACATCCCCGCCACGGCGACAAGATGGCGTCGTCATCGGTTGTTTGCGCCTTGACCACGGGCGGCCCGCTGGATCACCTGCCAGGTCGCGATGTAACTTGCCGCCCGGCATCGGCTGCCGGCGGCGTCTGAACGTCTCTCGACCGATCCGG
Source organism: Aliidongia dinghuensis (assembly GCF_014643535.1). NCBI lineage: Bacteria > Pseudomonadati > Pseudomonadota > Alphaproteobacteria > Rhodospirillales > Dongiaceae > Aliidongia > Aliidongia dinghuensis. Next base: position 119,842 of record NZ_BMJQ01000015.1, read on the forward strand.
GGGATCGGCTTGCTCTGGCTTTGAAGGTAGCGCTCGCTTGCTCGACGGTTTCGACATTCCAGGGGACGTGGCGATTGGCGTGAGCCTCCTGGGCGTCGCCTATCTTGTTGTTGCGGCCTTCGCTGTCTGGTCTTTCGGACGGCAGCGCCCGGCCGCCCCCACCCGACGCCCCTCCGTCACCATCCTGAAGCCGGTGTGCGGTGCCGACCCGGGCCTCTACGAAAACCTGCGCTCGTTCTGCCGCCAGGCCTATGACGGGCCGGTCCAGGTCGTGATCGGCGCCCATCGCGAGTCGGACCCAGCCGTCGCGATCGCGCGGCAGGTGATCGCCGACCTGCCCGACGCCGACGTAGCGCTCGTCATCGACGGCGCGCTGCCCGGCAGCAATTTCAAGATCTGCAACCTCGCCAACATGATGGCGGTGGCGAAGCACGAGGTGCTGGTCATCGCGGACAGCGACATGCGGGTCGAGCCCCATTACCTCGACGCGGTCGTGGGCCCGCTGATGCAGGCCGGCGTCGGTCTCGTCACCTGCCTCTACAAGGGCCGGCCCGAGCGCGGCATACCGTCGGCGCTGGGTGCCGCCTTCATCAACAACGGCTTCCTGCCGTCCGTGCTCGTGGGCCGGCTGTTCGGCACCGACCCCGGCTGCTTCGGCGCCACCATGGCGCTTCGCCGCTCGACGCTCGACGAGGTCGGCGGCTTCGGGGCACTCATCAACCATCTGGCCGACGACTATGTGCTGGGCATGCTCGTCCGCCAGGCCGGCTACAAAGTGGTGATCGCGCCCTACGTCATCGAGAACATCGTGCTCGAGGCGGACATGGGCGCCCTGTTCCGCCACGAGTTGCGCTGGCAGCGGACCATCCGCTCGATCACGCCTGCCGGAGCCGCCGCCTCGATCATCACCAATCCGGTGGCGCTGGCGCTGCTCGCATTGCCGGTGAGCGGCTTCGCCCAAGGCGCATGGCTGGCGCTCGCGGCCGCTCTGGCGGCCCGCGGGGCTCTGATATATACGTGCAGCCGAATGTTCGGCCTGATCCCGCTGCGTGCGGCCCTGGTACCGATCCGCGACGCCTTGTCATTCATCATCCTGGTCGCCAGCTTCTGTGGCCAGCGGGTGACATGGCGCGATCAGAGCTTCCAGGTCGATCGGCGCGGTGAACTGACTTTCGAAGGAGATCCTTTGGCATGATGAAGACCCTGTTCCTCCAGGCCCCGTCCTTTGAAGGCTTCGACGGCGGCGCGGGGTCCCGGTACCAGGCGAAGCGCGAGATCAAGTCGTTCTGGTTCCCGACCTGGCTGGCGCAGCCGGCCGCTCTCGTGCCGGGCTCCAAGCTGATCGACGCGCCGCCGGCGCGCGTCAGCCTCCAGGACGTGCTCGCCGACCAGGCCAAGGAAGGCTACGAGCTCTGCATCATGCACACCTCGACCCCGTCCTTCGCGTCGGACGTCAAGGTCGCGGAAGCGATGAAGCAGGCGAATCCGAAGCTCAAGATCGGCTTCATCGGCGCCAAGGTCGCGGTCGAGGCCGAGAAGAGCCTCGCGGCCGCACCGGTCGTCGATTTCGTCGCGCGCAACGAGTTCGACTTCACCATCAAGGAAATCGCCGAGGGTCGCGACTGGGCCGACGTCGACGGCATCTCGTACCGCAATGCCGCGGGCGAGATCGTCCACAACCGCGACCGCGCGATCCTCGAGAACATGGACGAGCTGCCGTTCGTCACCGAGGTCTACAAGCAGAACCTGCACCTCGAGGACTATTTCATCGGCTATCTGATGCACCCGTATATCTCGATCTATACGGGCCGCGGCTGCAAGTCGCGCTGCACCTTCTGCCTGTGGCCGCAGACGGTCGGCGGCCACCGCTACCGCACGCGCTCGGTCGAGCACGTGATCGAAGAGATCAAGCTCGCGAAGAAGCACTACCCGCAGGTCAAGGAGTTCTTCTTCGACGACGACACCTTCACCGACGACCTGCCGCGCGCGGAGGCGATCGCCCGCGAGCTCGGCAAACTGGGTGTCACCTGGTCGTGCAACGCCAAGGCGAACGTACCCTACGAGACCTTGAAGGTCCTGAAGGAGAACGGCCTGCGCCTGCTGCTGGTCGGATACGAGTCGGGCAACCAGCAGATCCTGCACAACATCAAGAAGGGCATGCGGATCGAGGTCGCGAAGAAGTTCACGTCCGACTGCCACAAGCTCGGCATCAAGATCCACGGCACCTTCATCATGGGCCTGCCGGGCGAGACCAAGGAGACGATCGAGGAGACGATCCGGTACGCGACCGAGATCAATCCGCACACGATCCAGGTGTCGCTGGCCGCCCCCTATCCCGGCACGTTCCTGTTCAACCAGGCGGTCGAGAACAAGTGGCTCGACATCGATCATGCCGAGCTCATCGACGAGCATGGCGTGCAGATGGCGCCGCTGCACTATCCGCACCTGTCGCACCAGGAGATCTTCGACGCGGTCGAGACCATGTATCGGCGGTTCTATTTCCGCCGGTCGAAGATCCTGTCGATCCTGAACGAGATGATCCGCAGCCCGCAGATGCTGGTCCGTCGCCTGCGCGAAGGCGTCGAGTTCTTCCAGTTCCTGCGCGAGCGCCATCAGGTCGCGGGCTGACGCGGGGCTTCGGCCTTGCGACAGCTCACCCGGCATGAAGCGGGTCATCTTCTCGGCGGACGATTTCGGTCTCGACCCGGCGGTCAATGACGCGGTCGAAATCGCCCATCGGGACGGCCTGCTCGCAGCCGCGAGCCTGATGGTTGGCGAGGATGCGGTCGAGGGCGCCGTCGCGGTAGCACGCCGGAACCCGGGCCTCCGCGTCGGTCTTCACATCGCATTGGTCGAGGCGACGCCGGTGTCGGATCCGGCGTCGATCCCCGATCTCGTCGATGCCTCCGGCCGCTTCCCCTCGGACATGGTCCGGGCGGGCTTCCGCTTCTTCTTCAAGCCCGGCGTGCGCGCCCAGCTCGCCCGCGAGATCCGGGCGCAGTTCGAGGCGTTCCGCCGCACCGGCTTGGCGCTCGACCACGCCAACACTCACAAGCACATTCACCTGCACCCGACCGTGGCCCGGCTCATCGTCGAAATCGGCCGTGACTATGGCTTGAAGGCGGTACGCCTGCCGGTCGAGCCGGGGGGCCCGGTGGCGCGGGCGGAGAATGCGGCCGCGGCCGGCGGCTTCGGCGCCGCGGCGTTGCGCACCTGGACCGGCCAGCTCAAGGCGATGCTGAAGCGCCAGGGCATGGTGACGAACGACCAGGTGTTCGGCCTCGCCTGGTCCGGCGCCGTGACCGAGGCCCGCGTCGCGGCGTTGATTCCGCATCTGCCGGACGGCGTCAGCGAGATTTATTTCCATCCGGCGACCAGCCTCACGCCCAAGCTCGCGCGCACCATGCCGACCTATCGCCATGCGGACGAGCTCGCCGCCCTCGTCTCGCCGGCAGTGAAGCGCCTCGTCGCCGCGCACGGCATCGAGTGCACGAGCTTCGGCGAATTGGCCGAGGCGACGAAGACGCGAGTCGCCGCATGATCCGCTGGGCCAGCCTATTCGGCCTCATTGGCGTGGCGCTCCTGACCGCGATCCTGGTTTACGAGGGTATCGGGCCGTTGACCTCGGCGTTGCAGACCGCCGGCGTCGGGCTCGTCTGGGCCAGCCTGTTCCATGTCGTGCCGATGATGGTGATGGCGATCGCCTGGCGCGTGCTGTTCGTGGCCGGCCCGGCGCCGTCGCTCGGCCAGATGACCTATGCGGTCTGGCTGCGCGAATCGGTCAATGGCCTCCTGCCGGTCGCGCGCATCGGCGGCGAGGTCGTGTCCTATCGGGTGCTGACCCGCATGGGCTTCCGCCCGACCCCGGTCGCGGCCAGCCTGATCAGCGACATCACGCTGACGCTCGTCAGCCAGTTCCTGTTCACGGTCGCGGGCCTGGTGCTGCTGCTCCTGCGCATCGACGACACGGCCGTGGTCTGGCGCGTGATCTTCGGGCTCCTAGCCTTCCTGCCGATGGTGGCCGGGCTGGTCGCGATCCAGCGCATGGGCATCGTCAACATGGGGGCGCAGCTGGTCGGCGCGCTCTTCGGCGAGCGCTGGGCTGACCTCGTCGGCAACGCGGCGCGGCTCGATCGGGTGCTGCGCCTGGTCTATCGCCGCCCCGGCCGGATCCTGAGCGCCATCGGCTGGCAGCTCATCGGCTGGACGCTCGGCACCGGCGAGATCTATCTGGCGCTGCAATTCATGGGCAACCCGATCGACCTCTACGATGCAGTGCTGCTCGAGTCGCTGGCGCAGGCGATCAGCTCGGCCGCCTTCGTGGTGCCGGGTGCCGTCGGCGTGCAGGAAGGCGGCTTCATCCTCTTGGGCTCGCTCCTGGGCCTCGACCCCGGCACGGCGCTGGCGGTCGCGATCGCCCGCCGCATCCGCGACGCGATCATCTTCCTGCCGGGCCTCGTCACCTGGCAGATCGCCGAAGCACACAAGCTCGTGACCCGGCGCCAGCCGGCCGAGTAGTGGCAAAGCCCATAGTGGCAAAGCGGTGGCGGCACCCCATCTAAGCAGGGCCTTTCGCCGCAACTGCAACGGGACCCGCCGCCAGATGATCGAACTCCACTACTGGCCGACGCCCAACGGGCACAAGATCACCCTGTTCCTGGAGGAGGCCGGCCTCCCCTATGAGATCAAGCCGGTCAACATCAGCACCGGCGAGCAATTCCAGCCGGACTTCCTCAAGATCGCGCCGAACAACCGCATGCCGGCGATCATCGATACCGAGCCCGCCGACGGCGGCCAGCCGATCTCGGTCTTCGAATCGGGTGCCATCCTCGTCTATCTGGCCGAGAAGACCGGCAAGTTCCTGTCGCGGGACACGCGGCAACGCTTCGATACGCTGCAATGGCTGTTCTGGCAGATGGGCGGTCTCGGCCCGATGGCCGGGCAGAACCATCATTTCGCGCTCTATGCGCCCGAGAAGCTCGACTACGCCATCAAGCGCTACGTCAACGAGACGAACCGCCTCTACGGCGTCTTGAACAAGCGCCTGGCCAACCGGGACTTCATCGTCGGCGACTATTCGATCGCCGACATGGCCTCATATCCCTGGGTCGTGCCGCACGAACGCCAGGGCCAGAATCTCGACGATTTCCCGCACCTCAAGCGCTGGTTCTACGCAATCAAGGAACGGCCGGCGACGATCCGGGCCTACGAGCGCGGCAAGGCGATCAATACGCAGCCGACGGTGAGCGAGGAATCCCGCAAGATCCTGTTCGGACAGACCGCAGCCCAGGTAAGCTGAGCAGCAGCGCCGGTGGCGCGAGCGCGCCCGGCGATCTATGATCCAAGCAGGTGCCTCAAGGCACCCGCCTCGAACCTTTACGCAAAGCTGCCCGCCGCTCGTGACCAGACGCCCAGCCGCTCCCGTCCGCCACCTTCGCCGGGGCATTGTCCGGCTGCTGGGTTCTGTCACAGTACTCGCGGCAGGATCGGCCACGGCGACGGAGCCGATGACGCTCTATTACTACGAGCGCCCGCCGTTCTCCGTCACGGCGCCGGACGGCACCGTGCAAGGCCTGGTGATCGCGCCGACGCGCGCGGCCCTCGAGCGCATCGGCATGGCCTATGTGTTCCAATCGACCTCGGTCAACCGCATCTTCGAGCTCGTCCGTGACGAGCACGGCACGGCCTGCTCGCCCGGCTGGTACTGGACCGAAGAGCGGGCACGCTTCGCCAAATTCACGAAGGCGATCTATCGCGACAAGCCGATCATCGGGATCACTCGGAAAACGCTGCATGTACCGGTCGGCACCCGGCTCGCCGATCTGCTCGCCGCAGGCACCACGCTGACGGTCACCCACGGCTTCTCCTACGGCCAGTATATCGACGGGCTGATCGCGCACGCCGACCCGAACCAGCTAATCCCGATACCGACGGGAGGGCCGCGCATGATCGACATGGTGCTGACCGGCCACACCGACCTGGCGCTGACCTCGGAAGAGGACGCCTCGGCCTATGCGAGCCAGGGCATCGGCGGCCCCGACTACCCGATCGTCCATTTTCCGGACGTGCCCATGGGCGACCCGCGCCGCATCATGTGCGCGCGCGGCGTGCCGGACGATGTGATCGAGCGACTGAACCAGGCGATCGACGGACCGTAGCGCCCAGGCTGAAAACCCAGCCAGCGGCGACCGCTACGGCTGGATTTCGGCCGGTCCGCTTTTGGGAAGGTCGCCTCGAAATCGGACATTTGTCCCAAGGCGGCAGGAATTGCGGGCCTTGGCGGCAATGCGCAACGGCGGTTCACCTCGACCGCTTGGTAAAGGCGGCGACCAGTTCGACGTGGTGAGACCAGGTGAATTGATCGACGACCCGGACGCTGTCGAGCCGATAGCCGCCATCGACAAGGATGCGGGCGTCGCGGGCAAAGGTGGCAGGGTTACAGGAAACGCCGACGAGGAGCGGCGTCCTGCTGGAAGCCAGAGTCCTGACCTGCTCCTGCGCTCCGGCGCGCGGCGGGTCGAAGACGATGGCGTCGTACCGATTGGCTTCGTCGCGGCGCAGCGGATTGAGGAAGAGATCTCGGCGTATGGCCTTTAACGGCCTTGTCCCTTTCGCCTTGTCGAGGGCGCGGACGGCGGAGCCGACGCTCTCATAGGCGTCGACCGCGCCGCGTTCCAGCATCGGGCCGGTGAAGGTGCCGCAGCCGGAAAATAGATCGGCGAATTTTCCGGTTCGCGGCAGCAGCTCCATAACAGAATCAACCAGCGCATCCTCTCCGGCTTGCGTCGGCTGCAAGAATGCGAGGGGCGGCAGGATGACGTCGAGACCGCCGAAGTGGGCACGCAGCGGGCTCAATTCGATGATGACCTCCACGGCATCGTCCGGATTGGCGCGCCAGGAAATGCGGTTGATGCCGGCTTCTCGTGCGAACTGCGCGATGGCCTCGCGCGTCCGCAAATCGGGTTTGCCTTTCTGGCCGACGGGACCGGTGATGACGATGTCGAATTGACCGTTTACAGCCTGGATGAAGGCCATTGCAGGTTTGCCTTCCTGCAAAAGCAGCGCGAGCAATGTCTTGAGCCGTTCGCGCATGTCCATGACCGCGGGATCGGCCACGAGGCAGGAGGCGATGTCGGTCATATGGTGCGCGCGGCGCCGGTAATGGCCCAAAGCAACGATATTGTTTTTCTTGTAGGCGGTGAAGGTGGCGCGGCGGCGATCCCCGGCAGGCAGGAAAACCGGATCGCGCCAGACCCTTGGCTTCAAGCCCTTGCTGCGCAAGGCATCGCGGACGATGTCGACTTTCCAGTGTCGATAGAATTCATCTTTGGCGTGCTGGAGCGTGCAGCCGCCGCAGACATCATAATTCGGGCACGGCGCTTTGGTGCGATGAGGCGAGGCCTTCATTACTTTGAGTAAATCGCCGCGCAAGACACCGTCGTCATCGCGGCGGATCGTGGCCTGGATTCTGTCGCCCGGCAGAGCGCGATCGACATAGACAGGCCTGCCTTGCGACCGGTGTATGCCGTCGCCTTTGGGGCCTAGTTCATGGATAAGAAGATCGCCGGGCATCGTTTCGTAATAGCTGCGGAATGTGGCTTCGGGGAGGCCTTCAACGGCATCACAGCAATGCCGGATGACGGTGCCGCCCTTCGTGCCCCAACTAAGATGCGTCTTGGCCTGAGTGGCCCGCGATCACGTCTTCGAACTGCTGGGCGATCCGGTTCCAGGACAATGGCCCTTCGGCCGTCTCGACGGCCTTGGCGGCGAGCATGCGGTAGAGCGCCGGTTCGGTCGCCAGCCGAGTCATGGCGGCGGCAAACGCGTCGGGCGTCATGTCGGCGGCGATGAGGCCCGTACCATAGGGTGCGATCTGCTCGACAAGGCCGCCGACCGGCGTCGCGATCATCGGAAGGCCCGCACCATAGGATGCGGCGAGCACGCCCGACTGGCTCGCCTCGCGATAGGGCGCCACGGTCGCGTCGGCCGCAGCAAAGATCCGGCCGACCTCGGTCTCGGGAATCCAGCGCTGGTCGAGCCGGACGCGCGGATCAGCCGCGATCCGCTCCGCGAGCGGGCCGAGGTCGCCGGAGCCGACGATCGTGAGCTCGAACGGTACTTGCGGATCGATGCGCTCGACCGCCGCCATCAGCAGGTCCAGCCCCTTGTACGGCAAGAGGCGGCCGAAGAAGAGGAAGCGGAACGGTCGCCCTTCCGGCCATTCGCGCGCGCGGATCGGTTCGCTATCGAAACGAAATATGCCGTGCGGGATCACCGCCATGCGCGCGGCCGGATAGCCGAAGTTCGCCCGGACGCCGGCGCCGACATGGTCCGACAATGTCACGACCCGGTCGCTCGCGCGGAGCTCGCGGGCAATCATGCGCTGGCGCAGCGGGTGGCCGTCGCCCGGATGGGACGCCGCGTCATGCACCACGGTTACGAGCCGCGCCCCCGCTGGCCGGATCAGGCCGACCATGATCGGGTTCCACAGGTGCGACATGGTCGCAATCACCGTGTCGATGCGCTGCCGCTTGAGATAGTCGCGGAACGCGGCGCGCACCGACGTAAGGCGCATGGTCGCAGCAAGGAAGCCCAAGCCGCTGCGGTAGGTGTCGATCTCCTGGGTCGGCAGGCCGAGTGCCCGGTAGGATTCCAGGATCTCAGCCTGGCGCGAGACCGAGAGCGCCGGCTCGACCCGGCCGCGCTCCGCCAGCGCCCGGGCCAACTCGAGCGTGTATTTCGGCCCGCCGCCCCGCCGCTGCCACTGCCAGAGCAGGACGCGGCTCCCGGGGCCGGTCATCGGGTGAGCCTCATCAGGCGCTGGATCTCGGCAAGGCTCGGGGCGATCCATCGGCCGCCGATCATGTGCGGGGCGCCCGCGGTCGGATCGAGCTTCACGCGATGCGCGATGCCGGCCGCCTCGCCGGCCTCGAGATCGCGCCAATTATCGCCGATCGTCCAGCTCTGCGCCGGATCGAGTCCGAGGTCGGCGATCGCCGCGTCGAACATGCCCGGCAGCGGCTTGCGGCATTGGCAGGTCCGCCGATAGGGATCGATGCCCTCGGTCGGGTGATGCGGGCAGAAATAGACCGCGTCGATCGCCGCCCCCTGTTCCGCGAGCCGCTGCCCCAGCCACCGCATCAGGATGTCGAAATCCGCCTCGGTATAGAGGCCGCGGGCGATGCCGGACTGGTTCGTCGCGATAGCAAGCGCGTAGCCCGCCGCCTTGGCGGCCCGCAGCAGGGGAAAGATGCCGTCGACGAAACGCACGTCCTCGATGCGGTAGAGGTAACCCACGTCCTCGTTGATGACGCCGTCGCGATCGAGGATGAGGCCGCGGCCGCTGGAAATCAGGCCGGACATCAGGACAGCACCTCCGCCGCCGCGAACAGATGGTCGAGATAGCGTTCCGGCGACTGCTCGGCACGCCAGACGAGCGCGTCCGCCGCCGCCGCCGCACGTGCGGCCTCGTAGCGGCGGAGCAGCCGGGCGAGCGCGTCGGCGAGATCGCCTGGCCCCCGGAACGCCTCGCCGGCCGGCGCCGGCACCTGGCGCGCGATCCACGACCCTTCGGGCGCCACCATCGGTTTGCCGGCGACGCGCGCCTGCACCAGGATGCCCGACGAGCGGATGTCGTAACGCTGGCCGTCGTAGGGCAGGACCAGCACGTCGAGCTCGGCCAGCATCTCGTAATATTGCTCGGTCGTGAGCACCCGGTCGTCGAGCGCCACCAGATCGACCGGGAAGGCGCCGAGCCGCGCGCGGGCGGCACCGATGCCGGGCTCGCCGGACGGGATGTTGAACGGCGACTGGAAGCGGAAGCGCACCCGCCCGGCCCAGCCGAGCCGGCCCGTCACCTGCTCGACCAGGTCAGGGAGATGCTGGAAGCCCTTTTCCAGCCGGGCGTTGCCGAGGTAGCCGACCGTAATCGGCGTTCCCGGCACCCGCGCCGGCGCCGCGGCGACCGCGGCCAGAATCAAATCATGGCGGAAGGCGATCGGCAGCACGCCGACCGGCCGGTCGATGAGACACCGATAGATCTCGGCCAACTCGGCCGTATCGGAATAGAAGCGGATCCGCCCGGCGGCCGGCCCCTCGAGCAGGCGGGCCAGCACCGCTTCCGGCCGACGCTCGCGCGGGCGCCCGGCGCCCAGTTCCTCGACGCGCCGCACCAGCTGCAGATGGATCCACGGCCACGGCCGATCGAGGGTGCCCAGCATGTCGACCAGGGCATCGAGCTCGTCGACGCCGATCGTGTGGACCAGCGCATGGTCGTCCGGGCCGAGCGCCAGCTGCTCGCACGCAGAGAGGAAGTCGCGGCCGAAACTGTCATCGACCGGCCGGCGCCGGCGATGCCGCTGGTTCCAGACGATGCGGACGCCGCTGTGCAGCCGGCGCGCGACGCCTTCCGGCAAGGCGGAGAGCGCCCGATAGGCGGCACGGCGCGCCCGTCCGCCCGACGTCAGGTCGTAATAGCCCTGGCCGAACCAGGGCAGGATCTCGAACTCATGGGTCGGCCCGTCATAGCCGCGGTTGGCCAGCACCGTGACCGCGACGCCCCGCGCCCGCCCGGCCGCGGCGAGCGCGCCGTCATATTCGTAATGGTGGCCGTTCAGATCGACGAGCGCGTGGTCGACGATGGCGAGTTTCATGGGAACGACGGAACGAGCCACCAATGACGGGGGAGAAGCAGCGCATCCTATAGAGGATCGGCCGCGTGCCCGAAATGGAGATTCGCATCAACCCTGCTGCGACGGGCCGGGCAGCGACGAATGGGCCAACAGCCGCAGGCGTTCGGCGCTGGCCGCATCCGCCGGGTAGAACGCCTCGATCGCCAGTTCCGAGAGCGTCACGTCGATCGGCGTGCCGAAGATCGTGGTCGTGCTGAACAGGTCAAGCGGGCCTGCCGCGGTTTCGAGCCGGAACGGCACGACGACGCCGGGCTGGTCCTGGTCGTTCGCCGGACGCGGCCCGGGCGCCGGCGGCACCGGATAGGCCTTGAGCTCGTCCATGAGGGCGACCAGGACCGGATCCGCAGTGAGCTCGACCTGCCGGCGCAGGCGGTCCAGCAGATGGTCGCGCCATTCGCGGAGGTTGAGGATGCGCGGCGCGAGCCCGGCCGGATGCAGGCTCAAGCGCAATACGTTGAGCGGCGGCGCCAGCTGTGCCGGATCGACGCCGGCAAGCAGCCGGCCGACCGCGGCGTTGGCCGCAACCAGGGTCCAATGCCGGTCGACCGCCAGCGCCGGATAGGGTTCATGGCCGGCCAGCACCAGGTCGACCGCCCGGCGCGCGGCGGCCAGCGCCGGATCGTCGAGCGCGCGCTCGGCGAAGATCGGCGCGAAGCCGGCTGCGACCAGCAGCAGGTTGCGCTCGCGCAGCGGAATGTCGAGCCGCTCGGCCAGGTGCAGCACCATCTCGCGGCTGGGCCGGGCGCGGCCGGTCTCGAGGAAGCTCAGGTGGCGCGTCGAAATGTCGGCCTCGCAGGCAAGATCGAGCTGGCTCAGCCGCCGGCGCTGCCGCCATTCGCGGATGTGGTCGCCGACCGGCCGGGCGGCGGAAAGGGAGGCGCGGGCGTAGCTCATGCCGGCGACGATAGCCGCAGCGGCCGTGCGATCCAATTACCTCGGGGGTAAAGGGACTGGTATCCTCGCTCCCCTTTCGTCATAGCCGGGCGTGATGTACGGACTTGAGACATACCTGACAGGTGTTCGGGGATGACCTGAAATTTGGAGTGGCCTGTCAGACGATCGCCTCGTAGGCCAGCCGCCAGAAGGCCGTCGCAAGCTCGGGCATGTGCGGGCTGGTCATCGGCCGCTGGGTGAGGAGGATGCCGGTGAGGCCGTGCTCCGGGTCGTTGCGCCAGGAGGTGCCGAGCCCGCCGTCCCAGCCGTAGCCGCGCGGCAGCGCCGCCTCGGGGTCCGTCGTGACCCCAAGGCCGAAGCCCCAGCCGCGCCCGTCCCAGAAGCCGGGGACGAAGGGCGAGGCAGCCTTCTGCTCAGGCGTCAGGTGATCCTGCGTCATGAGTGCCACACTCTCGGGCTTGAGGACCCGGCCGCCGCCTCCCAGCAGCATCCGCGCGAAGGCGAGATAATCATCGACCGTCGAGACGAGCCCTGTGCTGCCGCCGGGATGAACGGGCGTTTCGGGCGCCCCGGTCCATGGCACGAACCGGCCGTCGTCACCCGGCTGATAGACCCGGGCGAGCCGGTCGCGCTTGTCCGGCGGGACGACATAGAAGGTGTCGGCCATGCCAAGCGGCGTGAAGATCCGCGCTTCGAGGAAATCCGCCAGCGGGCGGGCGGCCACGCGCTCGACCAGCACGCCCAGGATCTCGCTGCCGACATTGTACATCCAGCGCTCGCCCGGCTGATGCATCAGTGGCAAGGCGCCGTAGCGCGCGACCAGCTCGTCCGGCGTCATCGCCGGCGGGATCGGGCTGGGCAGGAGACCCGCGTCGGCGATCGCGCGCTGGATCGGATAAGACGCGGACGGCGCCATGATGATGCCGAGGCCGAGCCGGAAGGTCATGAGGTCGCGGAGCGTGATGGGGCGCTGGGCCGGCACGGTATCGTCGAGCGGCCCGTCGAGCCGGCGCAGGACCCGGCGGTCGGCGAGTTCGGGCAGCCAGCGGTCGACGGGGTCGTCAAGCCGCAGCGCCCCCGCTTCGACCAGGATCATGGCCGCCGCCGCCACGACCGGCTTGGTCATGGAGGCAATGCGAAACAGCGTGTCGCGCCGCATCGGCGCTTGGGCAGCAAGCTCACGCGCGCCGGCCGCGACGACATGCACCATGTCGCCCCGCGCGACGAGCGCCACCAGCCCGGCCGCAGCGCCCTGATCGATCATGGTCCCGAGGGTCGTCGTCAGACGATCGAGCCCCGCCCTGGAAAATCCTCCTCTGCCGCCGTTGGTCATCGCGTGCCTCCCGCGTTCCGTCACAGACTGATTGCATTTTTAAATCGGTTCCGTCAAGCTCAAACCGATTGCGATATGCAAACGGTCGAGACGATTGCCGGCGCGCGCTTCCGCAACACCGAATATCATCGGTTCGAGGACGGCCGGCTCAAGACGGTCGAGGTCTATTTCGGCGAGCTGCCGGCCCGTTGAGCCGGGCGCCGCGCGCGACCGGAACCGCCGAGGCGGTCATATCATTGATGATTTAAGAAGGTGGTGCGGGCGGTCGGAATCGAACCGACACTCCTTTCGGAACCGGATTTTGAGTCCGGCGCGTCTACCAGTTCCACCACGCCCGCGTGCCTTGAAGCGACCGATCGCCTCACCCTCACAGGGTGGCGGGATCGCGGCATCGTCTTTACCGCCCTGGGGCCGGCGCTGTCAAAAGCTACCTGCGCCAAGGTGGGCACGGGCTTATAGCCGAACAGGCCCGGGTTTGGCGATGGCAAATTCGCGGGCGGCAGTTGCGTCCGGGGCACCGAGCCTGTTAGATGCCGCGGACCGCCGCCTCTTAAGGGCCGGCGCGCGGCCAAGCAAAAGGATAGGCATGCTTCGACGTCTCTACGATTGGCTCCTGCTCCAGGCCGGCAAGCCGAACGCGACCTGGGTCATGGCAGCCATCTCCTTCGCCGAAAGCTCGTTCTTTCCGCTGCCGCCGGACGTGCTGATGATCCCGATGATGATCGCCGAGCGGCGCAAGGCGTTCTGGCTGGCGGCCGTCGCCACCGCCGCCTCGGTGCTCGGCGCCTATGTCGGCTATGCCATCGGCTTCTACCTGTTCGCCAGTGTCGGCGAGCGGATCCTCGCGTTCTACGGCGCCATGGATACGTTCGAAGCGCTGCGCCAGAAATTCCTGCAGTACGGCGTCGAGATCATCGTGCTGAAAGGCATGACGCCGATCCCGTTCAAGCTGGTGACCATCGCGAGCGGCCTCGCCCGGTTCGATCTCGGGTTGTTCACCGTGGCCTGCGTCGTCTCGCGCAGCATCCGCTTCTTCCTGCTGGCCTTGATCCTGTTCTTCGTCGGCGAGCAGGCGCGCACCTTCATCGAGAAGCGCCTGATGCTGGTGACGACGGTCTCCGCAGCGATGCTGGTCTGCGGGTTCGTGCTGGTCAAGTACGTCCATTTCAGCTGACGGAAGGCACTTCCGAGCCATGCGCACCCCGCCCTTGAGCGTCATCGTCCTCGCGACCTCGATTGCCGTGCTGGCGGGGGCCTGGTTCTTCCAGCTTGTGGTCGGCCTGGTGCCATGCGAGCTGTGCCTGGCCGAGCGCTGGCCCTGGTACATCGCGCTCGTGCTGTCGGGTGTGTTCCTCGGCCTGCGCCGGCCGGAGGTCGACCGCTACGCCCCGGCGCTGCTCGGCTTGCTGTTCCTCTGCGCCACGGGCCTCGCCGCCTATCACGTCGGCGTCGAGCAGCATTGGATCGCCGGCCCCGACGCCTGCACGGTCAGCGGCAACCATCACGCCAAGACGATCGAGGAGCTGACGGCCGAGATCATGGCGGCCCCGGTCGTGCGGTGCGACGAGATCCAGTGGAGCCTCGCCGGCATATCGCTCGCCGGCTGGGATGCTATCCTGTGCGTGTGCATGGTCGTTGCCGCCTGGAACGCGCGCCGCCGCCGGCGCCTCGCCGAGGGATATGCCGCATGAGTGCCAAGCCGACCCTGAAGCGTTACCTGCCCGGCGACCCGCCGCCGGCCGAGCAGGTGAAACGCATGGTGCGCGTCGACCACGCCGGCGAGCATGGTGCGGCGCGCATCTACGAGGGGCAGTTGGCGATCCTCGGTCGGCGGCCGGTCGGCGACACGATCCGCCACATGGCGGAGCAGGAGCGCGAGCATCGCGCCGTGTTCGACCGGATGCTGGTCGAACGCCGGGTGCGCCCGACCTTGCTCGGCCCGTTCTGGGACGTGGCCGGCTATGCGCTGGGTGCGGCGACGGCGCTCATGGGTGAGCGCGCCGCGATGGCCTGCACCGTCGCGGTCGAGGAAGTGATCGACGAGCATTACCAGCACCAGGCGGACGCCCTCGGCGATGCCGAGCCGGAGCTCAAGGCCGTGATCGAGAAGTTCCAGGCTGACGAGCGCGAGCACCGCGACACCGGCTTGGCGCACGGCGCCGAAGCGACGCCCGGCTACGAGGCGCTCTCGGCTGTGATCAAGGCCGGCTCACGGCTTGCGATCTGGATGGCGACACGGATCTGAGGCGCCGGACGCAGTGCGCAAGCGCTTCGTCTTCGCCCAAGAGGACCGGCCCGGCACCGCCTGGGCGACGCGGTTCGCCGCGGGACGAGACGAGGCCCGGCGCTGGTACCTCGGGCAAGGCCTCGCCGAGCCGCCGAGTGCCGCCGAATGCCGGGCGGCGGTCAGGCAGCACATGCCGGAACTGCTTGCCGAATACGACCGTGCCTGCGCGCTCGTCGGCGCCGACGATCTCGCGCACCGCATCCTGAGCCACTATCGACCGCCGCCGCTAGCGCACGGCTGCAGCCAGGCGGTCTGGCTCGGGCCTGGCGGCCCGGCGCTGGTGCGCAACTACGACTTCGCGCTGGAGATCGTGTCCGACCGGTTCGAATTGACCCGCTGGTTCGGCCGGCGCGTCATCGCCAAGGCACAGCGGCCGTGGGGTGGCGTCATCGACGGCATGAACGAGGACGGGCTGGTCGCAAGCCTCACCTACGGCGGCAGCAAGGCGCAAGGCCTGGGCTTCTCGATCCTGCTCATGCTGCGCTACGTGCTGGAAACCTGCCGGCAGGTGGACGAGGCGATTGAGGCCCTCCTGCGCATCCCGGTGGCACTGTCGCAGAACGTGACCCTGCTCGATCGGACGGGCGCCTATGCGACCCTCTATCTCGGGCCCGGCCGGTCGCCAGCCGTCACGACGGCGCGTGTCTGCACCAATCACCAGGAGACGCCGGATCCGGCCATCCATGCCGATTCGATCCGACGCCATCATGTGCTGGAAACGGCCCTCGCCCATCCAGCAACGACGCTCGAGAGCCTGACCGCCCGCTTGCTCCAACCGCCGCTGCTCGCCCGTCGAAAGGCGTCTGCGACCGTCTATACTGCCGTCTACCGGCCAGCGGAGGGCCGCGTCGAGTATCTCTGGCCCGGGACCCGCCGATCACAAAGCTTCGAGCGGTTCGAAGCCGGCGCGCATGTCGAGGATTACGGTGCGCTCGCCGATCCGGCCGGGAACGCCGCCGCCTCGTAGTGCGTCGCGAATTCGTCGAACCGTACGAGCACGGCGCGCGCCGCCGGTTCGACGATCGCAACCGATGGGTCGGGGCCGGTGAAAGCCAGGATCCGGTCCATCGACTCCCAGAGTGTCACCGCGGTGAACTCGACCTCGCCGCCGACGACGCGCTCGAGCAGATAGGCGCCCTCATGGCCGGCCAGCTCCTTCAAATGCGGCACGACGCGCGTCGCGAAATGCCGGCGATAGGCCTCGGCTTGGCCGCCCTCGGCGGCGCCATGCCAGATCCGTGCGATCATCGCGGCCTCCTTGATGAAGCGGCGACCGCGCCTCAGCCGGCTGCGGCCTGGTCGGTCGCCTTGCGTGCCAGCTTGGTGCGGTACATAGCCCGGTCGGCCGCCTCGAGCGCCGCGGCTATGTCCTCGTCGCCGTTGAAGCAATAGGCACCGGTCGCCGCCGACAGACGGATCGCGGCCCCGTTCCACTGCAGCGGCGCCGCCTCGATCGCTTCCGCGAGCGCGCCCGCCTTTTCCTCGGCCGCCTCCTGGCCGGTCCGGACCAGCAGCACGCCGAACTCGTCGCCACCGAGTCGCGCCACCACGTCGGCATGGCGCACATGATCGATGAGCGTGCGCGCCACATGCAGCAGCGCCGCGTCGCCGGCGTTGTGGCCCCAGCGGTCGTTGATCGTCTTCATGTCGTTGAGGTCGATATAGACGATGGAGGACGCTGTGCCGTAGCGCTGGGCCAGCGCCACCAACCGCGACAATTCGCGCATGAAGGCGCGGCGATTGGCGACCGGCATCAGCGCATCTTCGTCGGCGAGCTTTTCCAGATGCGCCGCGCGCGCCTTCGCCTTGTCGAGCTCGCGCTTCAGCCGTCCGACCTCTCCCAGGAGATCCAGGAGCGCGTCCTTGAGCGGCCCCGGTACCGGGCCTTCGCCCGCCTGCTTCAAAAGCTCGTGGAGCGCCAGCGCGGGGCTGCTGCCCGCGAATGCCGCGGTTGGCGCCTTCGGGCGCCTTACCTCCTTACGCTCGGCGATCTTCAACGAAATGTCCTCGCCCCATCCCTGGCCCGACTTCCCGGCCTGCCCGCGAGCGCGCGTCGAATCGCGTCCGCGACACCGACAGCATGCACGATCCGGTGCGCTTGCCCAAATGCTTTCCGCCAATATAATGGCGCCCTCGTCAAGAACTCGTGAACTCAAGGGAAGTTTGCGCCGATGACCACAGCTGAGGCGCAAGTCGGCGTCATCATGGGCAGCCAGTCCGACTGGGAAACCATGCGGCATGCCACCGAAACGCTGGCGGCGCTCGGCATCGCGTTCGAGACTCGCATCGTCTCCGCCCATCGCACGCCGGACCGGCTCGTGACCTATGCCAAGGAGGCGCGCGGCCGCGGCCTCAAGGTGATCATCGCCGGCGCCGGGGGTGCCGCCCACCTGCCCGGCATGACGGCCGCCATGACGCCGCTGCCGGTCCTGGGCGTGCCGGTGGAGAGCCATGCGCTGAAAGGCATGGACAGTCTGCTGTCGATCGTGCAGATGCCTGGGGGAATTCCTGTCGGTACCTTGGCGATCGGCAAGGCGGGCGCGATCAACGCCGCCCTTCTCGCCGGCTCGATTTTGGCGCTGCAGGACCCGGCCGTCGCTGCGGCACTGGATCAGTGGCGCGAACGGCAGACCGGCGCGGTCGCAGAGGCCCCGCGGGACTGACCGTCCCCGGGGCTGACGGGACATCCGATCGAACCTCTTTTGACGACAGGATTAGGGCCTTCGATGCTGGCTCCCGGCGCAACCATCGGCATTCTCGGCGGCGGCCAACTGGGCCGGATGACCGCCCAGGCGGCCGCTCGGCTCGGCTTCACCACCCATATCTTCTCGAGCGAGCCGGAGTGCCCGGGCGCGCAGGTGACGCCCCTTGTCACGGTCGCCGCCCTCGATGACGTGGACGCGCTCGCCCGCTTCGCCCAGTCGGTCGATGTCGCGACCTACGAGACCGAGAACGTGCCGGTCTCCGCCCTCGAGGCGATCCTGCCGCACACACCGGTCCGGCCGGGGGTCGAGGTGCTGCGCGTGGCGCAGGACCGGCTTCGCGAGAAGGACTATCTGCGCTCGATCGATGTCGCGACCGCGCAATATCGCGAGGTCACCGGGCCCGACGCGCTCGGCCGGGCCATCCGCGACTTGGGCCATCGCGCGGTGCTGAAGACCGTGCGCATGGGCTATGACGGCAAGGGCCAGGTCATGATTACGCCGGACGTCAATCCGGCTCAGGCCTGGGCCGCGATCGCCGGTGCCGCCGACAGTGCCGGGATCGCCATTCTCGAATCCTTCGTCGACTATCGCTGTGAGATCTCGGTCGTGGTCGTGCGCGGGACAAACGGCACGATCGTCAATTACCCGGCGGTCGAGAATCAGCACGCGAACCATATGCTCGACACGACCATCGTGCCGGCGCGCATCGCGCCCGAGCTCGCCATGCGCGCCGAGGCGATCGCCCGCCACATCGCCGAAAAGCTCGACGTGGTCGGCGTGCTCGCGGTCGAGATGTTCGTGACCCATGACGACGAGATCCTGGTCAACGAGCTTGCCCCGCGGCCGCACAATTCCGGCCACTGGACCATGGACGCCTGCTACACGAGCCAGTTCGAGCAGCTGGTGCGCGCCATCACCGGCCTGCCCTTGGGCTCGACCGAGCGCCATTCCGACGCGGTCATGAAGAACCTGATCGGCAACGACATCGACCGCTGGCGCGAGATTGTCGCCGAGCCGATGAGCAAGCTGCACCTCTACGGCAAGGTGCACGCCCGCCCCGGCCGCAAGATGGGCCACGTGACGCGCCTCCTGCCGCGGCACGAGTAGAACGGCGCCTTTCCCAACCGTCATCCCCGCGCAGGCGGGGATCCAGAGCGACATATCGATAGCTCCGGCAAGGCTGCGAAAGATCATCGCTTGCCCTGGATTCCCGCCTGCGCGGGACGGCATATGGGTATGCCAACCTTTCGACTGTTCGGAAGTGGACACTTGCCCGTCCAGTTCCGGACGGTTTCACGTTACGCGACTTGGCACGTCCGTAGCTAACTTATTGATTTAAAACAAAATCGCCGCCTGGCCCGTCCGTTGCTCCTGGTCTTCTCGCAACCCTCGTTGGAGATGGATCATGAACAACGTCGCTCTCGCCTTCGCCCCGCGCGCCCTTCGTCCGGTCCGCACGGCGGCCGCCCGGAAGCCGGTTCGGGCGCGCGCCCTGCGCACGGCCAGCCGGCCGGCAGCGCTGGCTCCCTCGGCCGGCAGCCGGGTCGAGGCGCTGCTGATGGGCGTCACCTTCCTGGCGCTTGCCGGCCTCGCCATCGTCGCGGAAGCGGCCGGCGTCGCAGCCGCCCTCGTCGGGTGAGCCGCCAATCAGCGGCACGCCCGACGTCAGCGGCGCGCCTGGCGCAGGAACTCGAACGGCCCGGCCAGGTGCCGCACCGCCCGTTTCAGGCCTTGCGTCAGCTTCGGGATCTGCATGACCTCCGAAAGGCGCCGGTCGAGAAACGCGAAAGTGTCGGCCGAGCCCTCGGACGCATCGTTCAGCCAATAGAGCACGGTCGGGCCGTAGGCGGCGGCGAGCAGCCCGCGCTTGGTATAGAAGTTGAAGTCGGTCGCATTGTCGCCGGCCGCGTACCAGATGGCGTCGACCGTGCGATAGACGATCTCCGCCGCCTTGGCCGCCCCCCAGGGCGAGGCCTTGAGCGCGATCGCGCGGCGCACCGCCTCGCGATGGGGCGCCAGCGCCTCGAGCCGCGCCTTGACAGCGGCTGCGACCCGCTCGTGGGTCCGGAGCGGGGTCAGGTCCATGGCATCAAGGGTCGCGAGCATGCGCCGGTCGGCCCAATCGTCGAGCCAGAGCGCCGCCTCGCGCCCACCGTCGGGGAACAGGCGGACGATCTCGGCCTCGGCGAGGTCGATCGCCTTGGCGCCAGCCTTGAGCGCCGCCAGCGACCAGCCGTCGAACAGCACATTGGGCAGGGTCGCCTCCAGGAGCCGGTCCTTGGCGGCGACGAAATCGGCCTCGACGGTCATTCGAACTCTCCTCGCGCATAGGCGGCCAGGTCGATCGGGTGCTTCATGCCCTCTTCGATGAAGGTCAGCAGCGCCAGATCGCTCATCCGTTCGGGATAGAGCACGCCGTCCAGATGGTCGACCTCGTGCTGCACGACCCGGGCGTGGAAGCCCGACGCCGTCCGCTCGATCATCGTGCCATCGAGCGCCAGCCCGCGGTAGCGGATGGTGGTATGACGCGGCACGGCGCCGCGGAGGCCGGGGATCGAGAGGCAGCCTTCCCAGCCGAGATTGAGCGCGTCGCCGACCGGCTCGATCACCGGGTTGATAAGCGCCGTCAATGGCTGCGGCTCGTCGTCCGCCATGCCGGTCGTGCGCTCCTGCGGCACCTTGAAGATGATGACCCGGCGCGAGACATGGACCTGGGGCGCCGCCAGGCCGACGCCGCCGATGTCGTCCAGCGTCTCGGTCATGTCGCTGACCAGGGCGGCGACGTCCGGCGCCGTCGGGTCCGCGATGGGATCGGCAAGGCGGCGCAGGACGGGATGGCCCATGCGGGCGATCTTGAGGATGCTCATGATCGCGCCAGTATGGGCAGCACCTCGGTACGGGTAAAGACCCCCGGAGATTGAGCTTAGGCGGCGCGGATGCCGGCCAGGAAGGCCGACACCTCGGTGTTGAGTTGCTCCGCATTGCGCGACAGGCCGCTCGCCGCACCCAGCACGTCGGACGCGGCGGAGCCGGTCTCGGCCGCCGCCTGCCGGACGCTCGCGACGCTGGTCGAGACCTCCTGGGTGCTGCGCGCTGCCCCCTGAATGTTGCGCGCGATGTCGGCAGTGGCGCTGCGTTGCTGCTCGACCGCGGCGGCGACTGCAGCCGCAATGCCGCTGATCTCGCCGATCACCCCGCCGATCGCCCGGATCGCGGCGACCGCCTCGGCCGTCGTTTCCTGCATCCGGCCGATCTGGCTCGCGATCTCCTCGGTCGCGCGTGCGGTCTGGGTGGCGAGCGACTTCACCTCCGACGCCACCACGGCGAAGCCCTTGCCGGCCTCACCGGCGCGCGCCGCCTCGATCGTCGCGTTCAGGGCCAGAAGATTGGTCTGGGCCGCGATCTGGTGGATGAGGCCGACCACCTCGCCGACCTTCCTCGCCCCGTCGGACAGCGCCTGGACGGTGCCGTCGGTGCGGCGGGCATCCTCGACCGCGCGGCTCGCGATGCCGGCCGACTGCACGACCTGCCGGCCGATTTCCTGGATCGACGCCGACAGCTGCTCGGTCGCGGCCGCCACCGTCTCGACATTGGCCGCGGTCTCGTCAATCGCGGCGGCGACCACGGTCGACTGCTCGCCGGTCTCGGCCGCGGTCGCCGACATGGATTGCGCCGTCGCCTCGAGCTCGGTCGCGGCCGACGAGAGGACCTCGACCAGATGGCCGACCTTGACCTCGAAGCTCTCGGCCAGCTCGGCCATGGCGTGCTCCTTGGCCTCGGCGGCGCGGCGCTCGACCTCGATCCGCTCGGCCTCGAGGCGCTGCCGGTCGAGCGCGTTGAGCTTGAACACCTCAACCGCGCTCGCCATGGCACCGAGTTCGTCGTGCCGGCCCAGCCCGAAGACGGCGACCGTCGTATCGCCCTCGCTCAAGCGGCCCATGACCTCGGTGATGCGCATGATCGGCCGGGCGATCGCGCGGCCAAGCGAGTACCAGAGGGCGAGTGCCACCAGGATCAGCACCACGAGCGCGCCGATCGTCACCGCGACGGCGACGGTGACGGCACGATCCTGCGCCGCCGAGCGTGCAGCGAGCTTATCCCGCTCGAGCTTGTCGAGATCGGAGACCTTCTCGCGGATGCCGTCCATGTAGGCCCGGCCCATGCCGTTCGCCTCGATCTGGCGGGCATCGTCGCGGGTCTCGGCTTTCGCCATGTCGGCGATCTCGGTCTCGGCGATGTCGTGCTGCCAGGCGTTGATGATCGTATCCATGTCGTCGAGCGCCGCCTTGGCGTCGGCATCCGCTGCGGCGAGCGCCTTCAACCGCTCGCGGCTCTCCTTGAGCGCCTTCTGTCCGGCGGCGTAGAGATCGAGGAAGCGGTCGTCGGCGGCGATGATATAGCCGCGAATCGACGTCTCCTGGTCGACCATGCTCGCCTGCATCTCGTGCAGCGCGTCGAGCAGCGCGTGCGTCTCCTCCGTGCGGGTGCCGGTGTCGGCGATGATGCGCAGTTCGCGGAAGGTAATGACACCGCTCACCGCGAGCAGGACCACGACGACGGCGAAGGCGGCGGCGAGCTTGTGGGCGATCCTGAGATTGCCTGCGGCCTCGCGTCCGGCACGGGCTCGCCGGACAAGTATGGCGATGACGAGTGGAATCCGGGCCTTGAGCGTCTCCAGCAACGACATGGCGTCTCCCCTGTTGCCGCCCCAGGGGCGGCGTGACGGCCTTCGATCCGGGCCGTTCGATCCGTTTTCTTCGACGAGAAGAATCCGCCTGTCACTAACGTATGAGGATTAAGAATCCATGAGGATGATGGGGTTGCCCCGCATTCGCCGCTGGTCCGCCTTGCCGCACGCGCAGGCAAGACTCCCCTTTCCCTTGTGCGGCGCCGGTGCTATTAAAGCCGCTCGATCGGGGTGCAGCCTGCATCCGCGACCAATTTTTTATTCTCTCGAAGGAGCGCCGGTAAACCGTGCAAGTCCTCGTTCGCGACAACAACGTCGATCAAGCGCTGCGCGCGCTGAAGAAGAAGATGCAGCGGGAAGGCATTTTCCGCGAGATGAAGCTGCGGCGGAATTACGAGAAGCCGTCCGAGAAGCGGGCCCGCGAGCAGGCGGAGGCCGTGCGCCGTCATCGCAAGCTGCTGCGCAAGCGGATGGATCGCGAAGGCTATTAAGCCTTTCCTGACGCTTCTCGCGTCAGCGTCCTAGAGAATCACGGAGCGCCGGCGGGGCAACTTGCCGGCGCTTTCGTCGTTCAGGAATCGCCGCTGTCCGGGCGGCCCTGGGTCACTGCGTAGAAATAGTCGCGGAGCGCCGGATCGTCCTGCTGCTTGCTGTCGACCGTCATCAGCATGGTCACGGTCGTGCCGTCCTCGGACAGCGGCAGAAGCAGCCGGGCATACGAGCGCTCGCGCTCGCGCGTCGACAAAAGCAGCAGATGCAGCATCGGCTGGCGCCGCTCGACCGCCTCCGTGTAATGGGCGTGGAGCAGCGCGCCATAGGCCGGCGGCAGCATGTCGCGCGGCCGCTGGTGCGTCGGGTCGCGCCAATGGGTCGTGCAGATGGCGGTGCCGCACAGCCGGTAGCGGAAATCGGGCTCGCCCGCCGCGTCGCGAAACACGTCGGAGAGCGTGATGCGCGCCAGCGATTCGACCAGGTCGGCAGGATCGATATCGGCCCGCCGCGGGGCGAACCGGTCGCCGCGTTGCCGATGCCAATAGGCAAGCACGCGCGCCAGTTCCGGATATGTGGCATCCGTCAAATCGAGCTCGACCGATTGGATCTGCGACCCGTCGGATGCCCCTGGCCCATCAGTCACATGCGTCCTCCCGCGCCGGTGAACGGTATAGCCCGTTCCGGCGATCCTCCGAGAGCGCAATTTCTTGTTCCCCTCGGGCCAAATCAGGGAGGCATGATCGCCCAAGCGCAGAAGATGTCAGCAAAAGAAAATGCCGGCCGGAGCATTGCCCGGCCGGCATCCTGCGCCCGCGGAGGAACCGCGTCTCAGGCTTCGAGCGACTTGACGATCTCTTCCGTCATCTTCTTCGCGTCGCCGAACAGCATCATGGTGTTCGGGCGGAAGAACAGCTCGTTCTCGACGCCGGCATAGCCGGACGCCATCGAACGCTTGATGAACAGCACGGTCTTGGCCTTCTCCACGTCCAGGATCGGCATGCCGTAGATCGGCGAGGACGGGTCGGTCTTGGCCGCCGGGTTGGTCACGTCATTGGCGCCGATGACGAATGCGACGTCGGCCGCCGCGAAGTCGCGGTTGATCTCCTCGAGCTCGAAGACCTCGTCATAGGGCACATTCGCCTCGGCCAGCAGCACGTTCATGTGGCCGGGCATACGGCCCGCGACCGGGTGGATCGCGTAGCGGACGGTGACGCCTTCCTTCTTGAGCACGTCGGCCATCTCGCGGAGCGCGTGCTGGGCCTGGGCCACCGCCATGCCATAGCCGGGCACGACGATGACGCTGCCGGCATTCTTCATGATGAAGGACGCGTCCTCGGCCGAGCCCGCCTTCACCACCTGGTCGCCCTTGGCGCCGGCACCCGCGGCCGCCCCGCCGTCGGTGCCGAAGCCGCCCAGGATGACGTTGAAGATCGACCGGTTCATGCCCTTGCACATGATGTAGCTCAGGATCGCACCGGACGAGCCGACGAGCGCGCCCGTGATAATGAGCAGGCTGTTGGCAAGCGTGAAGCCGATGCCGCAGGCGGCCCAGCCCGAGTAGCTGTTCAGCATCGAGATGACGACCGGCATGTCGGCGCCGCCGATCGGCAGGATCAGGAGGAAGCCCAGCGCCAGCGAGACCAGCACCAGGAGCCAGAAGATGCCGCTCGATTGCGTGGCCATGAACAGGCCCAGGAGCACCACGATGCCGATGCCGAGGCCCAGGTTCAGCATGTGCTGGCCGGCAAACTGCAGCGGCTTGCCGCTGATGAGCGCCTGCAGCTTGGCGAACGCGATCACCGAGCCGGTGAAGGTGATGGCGCCGATCGCCGTGCCGAGGCCCATCTCCAGGAGGCTGCCGGTATGGATCGAGCCCGACGGGTCAACGATGCCG
This sequence comes from Aliidongia dinghuensis, assembly GCF_014643535.1. Lineage (NCBI taxonomy): Bacteria > Pseudomonadati > Pseudomonadota > Alphaproteobacteria > Rhodospirillales > Dongiaceae > Aliidongia > Aliidongia dinghuensis. The sequence goes on from NZ_BMJQ01000015.1 coordinate 144,825, forward strand.
TAGCGGGAGGGCGCGTAGAACGCGGCGGCCGCGACGCAGACGGCCGAGAGGCCGACCAGCGAGTGGAACGCGGCGACGAGCTGCGGCAGCGCCGTCATCGCGATCTTGCGCGCGATATAGGCGCCGATGGCGCCGCCGATCGCGATGCCGATGACGATGAGCCAGTAGCTCTCGACCAGCGACGAGGTGAGCGTGGTGACGATGGCGATCGCCATGCCGGCGATGCCGAAGAGGTTGCCTTGGCGGCTCGATTCCGGGCTCGACAGGCCCTTGAGGGCCATGATGAAGCAGACGGAAGCGACCAGGTAGAGGAGCGCGGAAAGGTTCTCGGTCACTTGGCCGTCCTCCTTACTTCTGCTTCTTCTTGAACATCGACAGCATGCGCTGCGTCACGATGAAGCCGCCGAAGATGTTGACGGAGGCCAGCGTGACGGCCACGAAGCCCATCACCTTGGAAAAGGTGAAGTCGGCCGGGCCGGCGGCGATCAGCGCGCCGACGATGATGACGCTCGAGATCGCGTTGGTGACGCTCATCAGCGGCGAATGCAGCGCCGGGGTCACGCGCCAGACCACGTAGTAGCCGACGAAGCAGGCGAGCACGAACACGGTCAGGAAGAACACGAACGGGCTGCCGCCGTGCGCCGCCGCGGCCTGCGCCTGATCGGCGATCTGCTGGGCGAGCGCATCGAGGTTGTGCGACAGCGCCGAGGCGTCGCCGGCGAGGTCGGTCGCGCGGTGCGACAGAGAGGTCGAATCCATGGGTTGGGGGCTCCTCAGGCGGCGGGCTGGGCGGGCGAGGGTTCGGTCGGTGCCGGGGCGGGCGCCAGCGCCGGATGAACGATCTGGCTGTCGCGGGTGACAAGCGTGCCCTTGATGATCTCGTCGGCCGTGTCGATCTTGAGCCCCTTCGTCTCCTTGTCGACGATGAGGCTGAGGAAGTTGAGCAGGTTCTTGGCATAGAGCGCCGACGCGTCGGCCGCGATGCGCGACGGCATGTTGGCGTGGCCCACAAGCTTCACGCCATTCGCCGTGGTCACGATCTTGCCGAACTTGCCGCCCTCGGCGTTGCCGCCGTTCTCGATGGCAAGATCAACGATGACCGAGCCCGGCTTCATATCGGCGATCATCTCCTTGGTCACCAGCACCGGCGCCTTCTTGCCGGGGATCAAGGCCGTGCAGATGACCAGGTCCGCCTTCTTCAAGATCTCGTGGATCTTCTCGCGCTGACGGCGCTGATAGTCCTCGCTCATCTCCTTGGCATAGCCGCCGGCGGTCTCGGCCTCCTTCGCGGCCTCGGCATCGACCTCGATGAAGCTGGCACCCAGGCTCTCGACCTGCTCCTTGGCGGCGGCGCGCACGTCGAAGGCCGAGACGATGGCGCCCAGGCGCCGCGCCGTCGCGATCGCCTGCAGGCCCGCGACACCGGCGCCCATCACGGTCACGCGCGCCGGCGGGATCGTGCCGGCCGCGGTCATCATCATCGGGAAGGCATGGCCGTACTCGGTCGCCGCCTCGACCACGGCCTTGTAGCCGGCGAGGTTCGCCTGCGACGACAGCACGTCCATCGACTGCGCGCGGGTGATGCGCGGGATCAGGTCCATGCTGAAGGTGGTGATGCCGGCCTTGGCATAGGCCTCGACGTCGGCGCGGTTCTGCAGCGCGCCCAGGATCGCGACCAGCGTCACGCCGGGCTTCAGGCCCGCAAGCTCATCCGTCCCCTCGTCCGCGAGCTGCGGACGCTGGACCTTGAGCACGAGCTCCGCCCCGTCGAGTGCCGCCGCGGCATCCGGCGCCACGGTGGCGCCGGCGGCGGCATAGGCGGCGTCGGGGAAGGCAGCCGCGGTGCCGGCGTCCTTCTCGACCACGACCTCGAGCCCGAGCGCGATCATTTTCTTCACCGTCTCCGGCGAGGCTGCGACCCGCTTCTCGTGCGCGCGGGTCTCCTTGATGATGGCCACTTTCATCGGTCGTCGTTCCGTCCCTTGAAAAGAACCGGCGCCGGCAGGAGAGAGGACGCCAGCGCCACGGCGGTCCGGCGCGGGCGGCGCCGGTGCCTCACGAAACCCTTCCGGCGGCTGCGAGAATCGCATGGCTCGCCAGCCGGTCGAGCCGTTCATATCAGGTTTCACGCCGCCGCCGACGAAATTTCTGGGAAGATTTCCGGTCGGAGGCGTTTTTTCGTTGCGGCGACGAGAGGTTTTCCCCCGCTTCCGCCCGTGCTATGGCCTGTGACGGGGGGCGGACAGCGGCATGGCGGCCGGTCCCGAACATGGAAGAGCAAGGCGGGATGGAATAAAGCCAATGCCGGTCCGTTATGTCAGCACAAGGATCGCCGCGAGAGCTGCGGGCCAGGTGGTAGCGCGATGAGCGAAGCGTTCAGCGACCAGCTGGTAGCAGCACTGCCGAGACTCCGCCGCTTCGCGCGGGGGCTTGCAGGCAACGCAACTCAGGCGGACGATCTGGTGCAGGCGGCCTGTGAACGAGCGCTGACGCGTCAGCACCAGTTCCAGGAAGGCACGCGCTTCGACAGCTGGATGTTCCGGATCGTGCAGACGATCTGGATCGACCAGATCAGGGCGCGGGACGTCCGCAAGGAGGACGGCGAGATCGAGGACGATCGGTTCGGCAGCGACGAACCGATGAGGCGTGCCGAAGCACGGTTGGCGCTCGAAGAGGTCCGTCGTGCCGCGGCCCGGTTACCCGCAGAGCAGCGGGAAGCATTGATGCTCGTGACGGTGGATGGGTTCAGTTACAAGGAGGCAGCGGAGATCGCTCAGGTTCCGGTCGGTACGATCATGAGCCGTCTCGCTCGAGCCAGGGTGGCGCTGGTAGCGCTCCTGGATGCGGGCGGGGGTCTTCGGAGGAGTGATGATGATGCAGCGGCCCAGCGATGAAATGCTCGTGGCTTATCTGGACGGCGAGGTCGACGAGGCCACCGCCGTCGAGATCGAGTCGTGCCTCGAGCGGGATTCGGAGCTGCAGGCGCGGCTCCTGCTCCTGACCGAGTCCGACGCGCAGATCCGCGACGCCTTCGACGAGATCCTGCGCGAGCCAGTGCCCGAGCGGCTGATCGCGGCCGCCCGCGGCCGGACCGCTGCCCACGAGGAAGAGGAAGAGCTGCCGAGCGCCACGATCCTGTCGTTCGGCGCGCGGCTTGCCACCACGACGGCGCGCAAGGGCATCGCCAACCGGCGCTGGGGCCTGGGGCTCGTCGCAGCCGCCTCGCTGTCGTTCCTCATGATCGGTGCCGGCGGCGGCTATCTGGCCGGCATGGGCGGCGACGTGAACGTCGACGCGACCCAGCCGAACTCGACCGCGACCAGCTGGCTCGACAATATCGCCGGCTACCACAACCTCTTGATCTCGAGCGCCAACGGCGCGGAATCGACGGTATTCGACGTGCCGGCCGGCGCCGAGACAAAGCTGCCGTCCGACGTGCGCATCCCCGACCTCAAGCCCTGGAGCCTGGCCTTCCAGGGTGCCCGCAAGCTGATGGTCGAGGGCAAGCCCGCCTACCAGTTCTACTACACGACCGACAACAAGAGCCTGGGGCCGATCACCATCACGGTGACCAACACGACCCGCCCCGACTCCTCGCCGACCTTCGCCAAGCGGGCGGGCGTCAACCTGCTCTACTGGCGCCACCAGGGCCACGGCTACGCCCTCGTGGGTTCGGCCGACAAGGGCTGGATGTGGGGCATCGCCAACGACGTCGAGTTCCAGTTGAAGGCGATCTGACGGGCAGCCGTTCCAGGCGCCCTTTCCCGAGTCGCCAACGAACGCCGCCGGCCTCAGGCCCGGCGGCGTTCTCTTTGCGCCCGATTTGATAGGCGCGAGGACGCGCCGAACACCACAACACCCGCCCAGGTTTCAACCTGTGGCCAACTTCATCGCTGAATTCTGACCGAGCCCGCCAAATTGCTAACCAATTGATACGGGTTCGGCGTTACACTTCGTTCGTATGAAAACGTTTTCATGACGCTCTGCGTCAGAACGGAGCCCGACGACAGGCCATGGCCGAAATCGCGTCCCACCGCCCGCCCCTGCTCGAATCCGGTGTCCTGGCCTATCGGCTGGACCGCCGGGGCGAGCCGCGCGTACTCGTGCTGACGACGGCCAAGACCGGGCGCTGGGGCATTCCGAAGGGCCGGGTCGAGCCGCAATTCGGCTTCGCCGAGAACGCCGCCCGGGAAGCCTTCGAGGAGGCGGGCGTGCTGGGCGAGGTGGCGCCGGTGGCATCCGGCTGCTATCGCACGATGAAGCGGGTGCACGCGGTCGAGACCATGATCGAGGTCTGGGTCTACCTGATGAAGGTGACCGAGGTGCTGAAGGAATTTCCCGAGAAGGGCCGACGCGAGGTCAAATGGGTCTCGGCCGACGAGGCGGCCGAGCTGCTGCGCGAGCCGTTGCTTGCCAAGCTCTGCCACGACCTGCCGGAACGCACGAAGTCAGTCGCCTGAGACGGCGAGCGCGTCCTCCTCAAACCGCCACTTGAGCCTAACGCCGCCGCCGCTGTCCGGCTCCAGCGCCGGAATGGCCGACAGCAGCGTGCGGGTGTAGGCATCGCCGGGCGCATCGAAGATCGTATCGCGCGTGCCCTGCTCGACGATCCGGCCGTCACGCATGACGACGACCCGGTCCGCCACCTGCTCGACCACCCCCAGGTCGTGGCTGATGAACAGGCACGAGAAGCCGTGGCGCTGCTGCAGCCGGCTGAACAGGTCCAGCACCTGGGCGCGCACCGTCACGTCGAGCGCCGACACCGGCTCGTCGGCGATGACGAAGGATGGCCGCCGCACGACGGCGCGCGCGATCGCGACACGCTGGCGCTGCCCGCCCGAGAGCTCGTGCGGATAACGGTCCAGGAACGGCCGGTCGAGCCCGACCTCCGCCAGCACTTCGGCCACCCGCGTGGCCTTGTCTTGCGCGCTCAGCCCCGGCACCTGGCGCAGCGCCTCGCCGACCAGCTGGCCCACGGTCATGCGCGGGTCGAGCGAGGCGTAAGGGTCCTGAAACACCATCTGGCAGTTCAGCCGGTAGTGCCGCCAGCCCTCGTCATCGCGCGCGATAGAACGGCCGGCGAAGCGGATCTCGCCGCCCGAGGGCCGGACCAGCCCGGCGATGGCGCGGCCGAGCGTCGTCTTGCCCGAGCCGGAGCCGCCGACCACCGCCACCACCTCGCCCGGCCGGATCGAGAGATCGATGCCGTGGAGCGCCCGCTTGGGCGTGCGCCGGCCCAAGAGCCCGCCATGGCCCGGGTAATCGACCGTGAGCCCGCGCACCTCGACGAGCGGGCCCTCGTCTTGAGGCAGGGTGCGCGCCGGAGCTCGGTGCGGCATGGCGTTCAGGAGCTGCCGCGTATAGGGCTGCTGCGGTCGGGCCAGGAGCTCCGACGTCGCGTTCAGTTCTAGCAAGTCGCCCCGGCACATGACGGCGACCCGGTCGGTGTAGCGCGCGACCATGGAGAGATCGTGGCTGATCATCAGCACCGCGGTGCCGTGGTCGCGCGTCAGATCCAGCATGAGCTCCAGCACCTCGCGCTGCACGACCGCGTCGAGTGCCGTGGTCGGCTCGTCGGCGATCAGCAGCGCCGGCCGGAGCAGCATGACCGAGGCCAGCATGATGCGCTGACGCATGCCGCCGGAGAATTGATGGGGGAACGCCTCGAGTGCCGCCCTGGGATCGGCGATGCCGACGCGGGCCAGCATGTCGAGCACCGCCGCGCGGCGCGGCGCCGCGTCGCCACCACGGTGCAGGATCAGCCCCTCCTCAAGCTGCCGGCCGATGGTCATCGACGGGTTGAGCGAGGTCATCGGTTCCTGGAACACCATGCCGATCCGGCTGCCGCGCAACTGGCGGAGCGCCTTGGCGGGCAAAGCCGCGATATCCTGGCCCTCGAAGCGGATCGTGCCGGCCTGGCGCCGGATCGCCGGCGGCTCGAGCCCGATGACGGCACGGGCCAGCAGGGTCTTGCCGCTGCCGGACTCGCCGACGATGCCCAGCACCTCGCCGGCGGCGAGGGTGAGGCTCACGTCGTTGACGACGGTCTGCCCGGTGCGGCCGACGGCGAGCGTCAGGTTCCGGATATCGAGCAGCGCGCTCACAGCCCGCGCATCCTGGGATCGAACTTGTCGCGCAGCAGGTCGCCCAGCAGGTTGATGCCGAGCAGGGTCAGTGCGATGCACAGGCCCGGATAGAGCCCGAGCCAGGCAGCCTGCGCCAGGTAGGGCCGGCCGCTTGCCAGCATGTTGCCCCAGGTCGGCGCCGGCGGCGGCACGCCAAGCCCGAGGAAGCTGAGCGCGCTTTCGGCCAGCAGCACCCAGCCGAACATGGAGGTGCCGAGCACGATCAACGGGGCGAGGCAATTCGGCAGGATGTGGCGCGCCATGATGAACAGCTCCGAATTGCCCATGACGCGCGCCGCCTCGATATATTCCTTCTCGCGCAGCGACAGGACCGTGCCGCGCACGACGCGGGCGACCGACGGCGTGTAGGCGAAGCCCAGCGCCAGCACGATGCCATAGGCGTTGGCGCCGACCACGGTCAGGAGCGCCAGCGCCAGCAGGATGCCGGGAAAGGCCAGCAGCGCGTTGACGAAGGCCATGACGATCCGGTCGCTCCAGCCGCGCACGAAACCGGTGAAGACGCCGATCGCGGTGCCGGCGATAAGCGCGAAGGTGACGGTCAGCGCGCAGATCCGCACGCTGGTCGCCGCCCCGGCCATGAGCCGGCTCAGGACATCGCGGCCGAACTCGTCGGTGCCGAGCCAATGGGCGCCGCCGGGCGCGGCGAGCCGCGCCGGGAAATCGATCTTGAGCGGGTCGTAGGGCGTCCAGAAGCTGCCGAGCCCGGCCGCGACCAGCAGCAGCAGGATGAGCAGCATGGCCAGGAGCGCGTTGAGCGGCAGCCGGCTCATTCCGCGGTCACCCTGGGGTCGAACAGCGGATAGCAGAGATCGACGACCAGGTTCACCAGCACATAGACGACGGCGATGAACAGGAGGCAGCCCTGGATGACTGGATAGTCGCGCGCGAAGATCGAATCGACCAGCAGGCGGCCCAGGCCCGGGATGGTGAACACAGTCTCGACCACCGCGATGCCGCCGAGCAGATTGCCGAGCATCAGGCCGATCAAGGTCCAGGTCGGCCCGAATGCCGGCTTGAAGGCGTGGCGCCACAGGACCGCCATCTCGCTCAGCCCCTTGGCGCGGGCATGGGTGATGAAGTCGAGCCGCAGCACCTCGAGCGTGGACGCCCGCGCCATGCGCAGGATGACGCCGATCTCGTGCAGGAACAGGGTCGCGACCGGCAGCACCATATAGGCGAGCGCGCGCCCCGCATCCTCGGAGAACGAGACATAGCCCACGACCGGCAGCCAGCCGAGCTTGAGCCCGAACAGCAGGAGCAGGACGAGGCCCATCCAGAAGGCGGGGATCGAGAGCAGCAGCGTCGCGCCGCCGACCAGCACCAGGTCGGCGAGGCCGTTCTGCCGCCAGGCCGCGATCATGCCGGCGGGCACCGCGACCAGGCTCGCGAGCGTCGCCGCGGCCAGCACGATCTTGGCGCTGACCCAGAAGCGCCCGAGGATCAGCGGCAGCACCGCCTCGCCCGACGTGATCGAGCGGCCGAAATCGCCGGCCAGCACATGGCCGGACCAGATCGCGAACTGTTCGGCCAGGCTGCGGTCGAGGCCCAGGCGCTGGCGCAGGTCCGCGAGGCTCGCCGGCGTCGCCTGGTCGCCCAGCATGAGCGTCGCCGGATCGCCGGGTACCAGCCGGATCAGCACGAAGACCGACACCGCCACGATGACGAGCGTCGGCAGCGCCATCAGGATCCGGTTGAAGACGAAGCGCAGCATGGGCGCGGACCGATCCCCGCGGCCACTAGAAGGCCGCGAGCGTGACCGGATCCTCGGCCAGGCTGTAGCGGGTGAAGCAGCGGTTGAGCGCCGGTAGCGGCGCCACTTCGAGCGAGCCCTTGGCCGGCTCCATGACCACCATGGCGACGCTCGCCGACAGATTGCCGCCGCTGCCCAGCCGGGGCGGCCGGCACACGGAATAGGGCGTACCGAACGTGTCGAACAGCGCCGTCTTGAGATCGTCGGGCCCGAGCTTCGGCCCGGCGGCGTCGAGCAGCTTCCGGACGCGCCAGTCGCGATAGAAGCTCTCCGGCACGTTCGGAATGCCCGTGTCCTTGAGCTTGGCGAGCGCCACCGGGCTCGTCCAGTGGTTGGCGTGCACGATCACGCCGTCCGTCGGATAGACCGGGAAGGCCTCGTCCGGCGCGCATTCGAAATCGATCGCGAAGCCCAGGGTCGTGCTCACCATCATGTTGTTGGAACAGGCCTTTGGCGTGGTCGCGATCGCGCGCATGGCGAAGGCGAAATGCTCCTGCTCCAGCACCTTGCGCCGGATGAGCGACAGCGGCACGCCGTCCTGCGTAAAGTCGCGGTCGGACTCGAGATAGTTGGCGGTGATCGCGATGCCGGCCGCGTTCAAACCGCTGCGGGCCAGGCCGCCCGCCTCGACGAAGGTCAACATGTCCGGCCCGTCGTCGCGGCGCACGCGGAGCACGATCGCGGTCTCGGCGCATTCGGCGCGCCAATCCCAGTTCTGGCCATGGACGATGGCGCCGGTGGCGCTGCGCTCCGGCAGGATGACGGCGCCGGTGCAGCCGTCGTCCGGTTCGGCCGGTTCTTGCGCCGGGGCTGTGGCCCGCTCGCGCCGGGCCTCGGCGATCACCTCGGTCCGCGCGTTGATCATGATCACGTCCTCGAACGGCACGCGGGCGCCGTCGGCGATGCCGCGCATCTCTTCGAGGTACTGCTCGCCGAAGCCGGCGATGCCGGCCGCGAAGCGCTGGATCAGACGGCTCTTGCCCGGCGCGTCGTAGCCGAGCTCGTCGAGCGTCCGGCCATAGAGCCTGGCGCTCGCCGCCACCAGCCCGGGCACCGCCGCACCATATTGCCGGCCGCGGTCATAGGGCGTGCCGGAGACCGAGACGAATGGGAAGGACGTGATGGGCTCTGACATGGGCTTCAATCCTTCGTTCAATTCATTCCGTCATTCCCGCGAAGGCGGGAATGACGAGCTAACATCCTGCTTCAATTCGCGACGCTGACGCCCCACAGGCGCTGCTTGCCTTCCCAATAGGGCGAGCCGTGCACGCGCTTGCCTTGCGCTGAGAATTCGATGCCGTTGAACAGGATGACGAGCGGCGTGTCGGCGAGTTGGCGGCTGTGGAGCTCGTCGAACAGCTTCTGCCGCTCGGTCGGGTCGGACACGACGAACGCCTTGTCGAGCAGCGCCTGCGCTTCCGGATTGTCCCAGACCTTGCGCGGCTGCGTGTCCTTGGGCCCCATGAACTGCTCGTAGCTCAAGGCCGGGTCGAGGCGCGAGGAATAGCTGAAGGACATCATCTGGTAGTTGCCCTTGTTGTAGCGGTCGAGTTGGGTCGCCCACTCCAGCACCTCGATCTCGGCGTTGATGCCGACCGACTGCAGCATCGCCTGGGCCATGACCGCGACCGGGAAGCTCGGCACGGTCAGGCGTTTGTTGGCGATGATCTTGATCGGCTCGCCCTTGTAGCCGGCCTCGGCCAGGAGCTTCTTCGCCTTCGCCTGGTCGTAGGTGTAGCCCTCCTGCTGGACCGCATCCGAATAGGCGGACGAGAGCGGCACGGCGGAATTATGCGGCTTGCCGAGCCCGTTCGACGCGGCGGCGACCAGTTGGCCGATATCGAGCGCCGCCGCGATTGCCTGCCGCAGCTTTGCGTTCTTCAGCACCGGATCGCGCGTCTGGAACAAGAGGACGTGCTTCACCGCCGAGGTCGGCGTCAATACCTGGACCGTGCCGCTCTTCTCGAGCTCGGGCGCATCGGAATCGAGGATCTGCGCAATGTCGATGGCGCCGGACAAGAGGCCGGCCTTGGCGGTCGAGGCATCGGGCACGACCAGGAACTTCACGTCCTTGACGAGCGGCTTCTTGTTGCCGAGATAGCCGTCGACCTTGTCGCCGGGCGGCGAGACGTAGTCGTCGAACCGGGTCACGGTCACATATTCGCCGCGCTTCCAATCGACGAGCTTGAACGGCCCGGTGCCGACCGGCCGGTTCCAGCTGCCGTCCGGATTGATCGAGTCCTTGGAGAGGATCGCGGTCATGCCGCAGTCGGTCCGCGCCATGGTGTCGAGGAACAGGGCCGCGGGCTTGTCGATCGTCATGACGAAGGTCTGGGCGTCGGGAGCCGTCGCCGAAGTGACCTTGATGCCGTTGCGCCCGTCGAAATCGGCGAGGCAGCGCCATTCGGTCTTGGGATCCATATAGCGCTGCCAGCTCCACAGCACGTCCGCCGAGGTCATCGGGGCGCCATTGTGGAACTTGACGCCTTTGCGCAGGTGGAACGTGTAGGTCTGCCCATCGGCCGAGAGATCGACCTTTTCGGCGAGCAGCGGGCCGACCGAGCCGTTCTCGCGATAGCCCACCAGGCCCTCGACCATGTTGAGCACGACGCCGTCGGTATTGTCGTCGCGATTGACGCCCGGGTTGGTGCTGCGGATGTCGGCGTTGAGCGCCACCGTGACCGATTGAGCCGTGGCAGATTGGGCCCTGGCCTCACCGGTGGCGATGAGGCCCGTCGCGAGGACGAGGGCTGGAAGGCAATGCCGAAGGCCGTAAGCGCGCATCACTGGTTCCCTGCTGCCTGTTCTCATTGCCGTTCCGCTTGGCGCATCGCCGCGAGCGTGTCCGCGAAGAACCCCTTCACCGTCTCGACCGCGCGCAGGCCGTCGTGCGCCATGCCGGCGACGAGATCGAAGCGCACCGAGATGCCAGCCGCCTCGAACGAGTGGCAAAGGCTCGCGAGCCGTTCGGGCCGGGTGCGCCCGGCGTCATTGGCGCCCGGCATCCAATGCCGACCGCCCTCGCGATGGGTGATCTCCCAGGTCTCAATATCGGCCGAGCCCACGACCATCTGCACCGCGACCTTCGCCATGGCGGCCGGGTCGACGGCGACGCCGAAGCGGGCCTCGACATCGCGCGTGCCGACCCACCAGTCGCGCGTCGGATCGAGCAGCGTCACCGATCCGGGTGCGCCGATCGAGACGGCCCAGAGCCGGTCCGGATGCAGCATCAGGAAGCGATGGGCGAAATGGCCGCCGCCCGAATAACCGAACAGCGCGAAACGGTCGAAGCGCCAGCCGTACTTGGCGCCGACCTCCGCCACCATGTCGAGGAGCACCCGGTCGTACCGGATGTCGCCCTCGGCCATGTACTTGAAGCCGTCGCGGTTGCCGTCGCCCTGGACGCCGATCGGGAACAGCGGCGCCAGGATCACGCAGCGGTTCCAGCGGCCGAACTCGGCGAAGGCATTGCGGTACTCGACGAACGAGCGGCCAGTGCCGTGCATGGCGACGATGAGCTCGGGCGCGGTCTCAGCCTCGGCAATATCCGGCGGCACGTAAAGGCAATAGCCGAAGCGCGGGTCGCTGCGGCTCGCGAAGATCGGCGTGCTGCCGAGATCGTACATGGCGCGCCCACGCCGGGCAGCATCGGCGACGGCGGCATCGGTGAAAGCGGGGATTTCCTGTGGCGACATTATTGGTTCCATAATTGGCGCCAATTATAATGCATGTTGATGACACCCCCGGCAAGCCGGTATGGAACCGTCCCGACATAGAGCCTTCAGGGGGCGAAAGGCGGCGACGAGCGATGAAGAATGCTGCAACCACGACCGGGCGGGCCGAAGATGCAGCGGACATGCTGGCGCGCGACATCCATTCCGGCCATTTCGGACTTGGCACCTGGCTGAAGCAGATCGACCTGGAGAAGCGCTACGGCTGCACGCGCATCGAGGTCAGGCGCGCGCTCGACAAGCTCGTCGCCAAGCGCCTGGTCCAGCACATCCCGAACCGCGGCTATCACGTCTACCAGCCGGACCAGCGCCAGACCGACGAGATCCGCGACGTGCGCGTCGTGCTGGAGACGGCGGCGGCCGACAGCATCGTCGAAGCGGCCGACGCGGCCGCGATCGCGGAACTGCAGGCGCTCGCCCAGCGCTTTGCCGAACTCGTGCTCGACGGCACGCTGCTCGAGCAGTACGAGGCGAACATCGCGTTCCACACGCGCCTCGCCCGGCTCTGCACCAACCGCGAGCTCGGCAACCTGATCCTGGAATTCCGCGGCCGCGGCCCCTCGGCCCCGCTCGAGCAATGGAAGACCCGCGCCCGCGTCGAGCAATCCGCCCGCGAGCATTTCCTGATGATCGACGCGATCGCGGCCCGCGACGCGGACGCACTCAAGCGGATCATTCGCGCCCATATCCGGCAGACGGCGGAGGGGATGGGCTGATTCCCAAGACCTCCCCGGCCATCATCCCACGCCGCGGATCGCGATCCCGAGCCGGACCAGGCGGATCAGCAGGGCCGAGAGCAGACGCATGTCGGCCGGCATGTGCGAGCGCCAGACGTCGAGCGACAAGACGATGCGTACCTCGTCGCTGTCGTTCCAGGCCTCGTGCAGGAACGTATCGTCCCATAGCAGGAACTGCCCCTCGTCGAGCCGGTGCTCGACCTCGTCGACCTTGAGCACCGCCGCCGGCCGGCCATCCTCCGCGCGCGGCATCGAGAGCATGAGATAGAACCGGATGATGCCGCGGATCGGCCCGCGATGGGGCGGGATATGCTTGCGCGGCCCAAGGAACGAGAAGGAGGCCGACAGAACGTCCGGCATCCCGCGCACCAGGGCGGCGAGCCGCGGGCAGGCCGCCATGTTCCGGGGCTGCTCGACGCCGTAGGCCTTGAGAATGAACATGCGCCAGTCGCGACCGTCGTTCGCCGAGATCGATGCCTGCTCCGGCATGATTTCATGAAAGCGCGGCACCTCGGCGAGCCGGCGTCGGACTGCGAGCGCTTCGTCCCGGATTGTCCGCCACTCGGCGGCGAACGCGGCGCCCAGCGGGAAATCGCGGTCGAGATCCAGCACGGGCGGTCCCGAAATCCGCCGATCGTAGAGCGCCCGCACGCCATCCACCGCCAGGTCGTAGGAAAGCGTCATCGACCGCTCCGAGACATCGCCCTCGAAAACTCAACGCTCGGTCACGAGGATAGGTCCCTCGGTGACATGCGGCGGATCGGCCTGCCCGCGTCGAGCGCCGGCTATGGCACCGCGAGCAGCGGCTCCGGCTGCACGTCGGCCTCGGTCGTGGCCCCGGTCGGCTGCGGCACGGTTTATGAGGTATCGCCCTAGGCGACCTGCGTCGTCGCAAAAAGCTCGAGCCGAGGTCGGGCATGACCTCGGCTCGAAACGCTGCCGACTAGAGCCGGATCGGACTGGGTGAAATCGCTTTGCGGTTCCGCCCAGTCCGTGAATCCGTCTCTCAACTCAAATATTTAGAGCGACGGTTCAGATCAGGTTGACCGCCACATCGATGTTGCCGCGCGTGGCCTTCGAATAGGGGCAGATCTCGTGCGCGGCATGCACGAGATCGAGTGCCGCGTCGCGCGCGACGCCCGGCAGGCTGACGTCGAGGCGCGCCTGCAGGAAATAGGCGCTGCCGGTCTTGCCCAGGTCGACCTCGATGTCGACGGCGAGATCGGCCGGCAACTTTACCTTCCGCTCAGCAGCGGCGAGCTCGATCGCACCCAGGAAACAGGCTGACCAGGCGCCCGCGAACAATTGCTCGGCGGTCGGATGGGCCTCGACGTCCGCGAACCGGTATTCCGGATGGCTGCCCTTGCTGGGCGACGAGAGCTCAAGGTTGACGCGGCTGTTGTGGCCGCTGGCCGTCGTGTGGGTCTTGCCGGTGAGGAGGACGGTTTCGATCTTGGACATGGTGGGCTCCTTGCTGAAGGGTCTTAAAATCGGATCCGATTAGATCGGATGCGATGTTATTTATGGCACACAAACCCACATGTCAAGCCTTCCGATTTAATCGGATGCGATTTATATAGGTGTGAGACGCTCGACGTTGCGTTCACGAGGCTGACGATGAATCCAAAGACCAGGCCGCCCGCCGCCCCGGCCCTGCCCAAGCTGGCCGATTTCCTCTGTTTTGCGGTCTATTCGGCCAACCTCGCCTTCGGCCGGGCCTATAAGCCGATCCTGGACGAGCTCGGCCTGACCTACACGCAGTACATCGCGATCGTGGCACTGTGGGAGGAGGACGAGCAGACCGTAAGCGGCCTCGGCCAGAAGATGTTCCTGGAGTCGAACACGCTGACGCCGATCCTGAAGAAGCTCGAACAGATGGGCTACCTTACCCGCCGGCGCGCCCAAGAGGATGAGCGGCAGGTCGTGGTCAGCCTGACCGACGCCGGCCGCCGCGTGCGCGAGCGGATCCAGACCGACACGCTGAACGAACAGACCGGCCTCACGCCCGACGAGTTCGCGACGCTCCAGAAAGCCGTCGCCAAGCTGCGCGACAATCTGCTGACAGCGGTGGAGGGGAAGTGATCCCATTCGTCATTCCCACGAGAGGCGGGGAATGACGAATGTTTAGACCCGCCTAGAACCCGACCTCCTCCACCATCTTCGAGAGCACCGTGTGCGCATCGAAGAATTCGTTCGCGACCTCGATGGCGCCGATCGAGTGCTGGGCGTAGTCGGTGTTGATGCGGGCGACGGCGTCGCGCACTTCTTCGAGCGAGGAGAACGGGAACAGGCCCTTGCCGGTCTCGATGAATTTCGAGAAGCCGGTCTCCTGCGTGATGACCGGCCGGCCGGCGGCCAGGTAGCAGACCGAGCGGTCGGAGAACCAGCCGCTGTTGGGGCGCACATAGATGTCCTTCGCCACCGTGAACTCGCCGCGCGAGGTCACGACGAAGTCGCGATAGGACTGCATGTCTGCCGAGACCGGGACCGGATCGACGATGTCCCAGCCGCCGTCCCTGACCCGTTCGGCCACGTCCGGCGTCGGCGGCGTCATGGCGAGGCGGAACGGCTGCATCACCGCGCGCGGCAGGTCGAGGTATTTCAGGAAATTGACGTGCTTCGACCAGCGATAGGTCTCGCCGCCGACCTCGATGTCCTTGCCCTTGTTCTCCCAGGTCGCGATCGAGGAATAGAACGGCCCGGCGGCGACGCAACCGGCGTCCCACAGGTCGACCAGCACCGGCGGCCGGGTCTTCCGCCAGTCGAACTTGACGATCGGCACCTTGCAATCCTCGTTGCCGAGGTTTTCGCCATAGGTGAAATGGTGCGTGTGCAGGCCCAGGTACTCGAGCGACTCGGCGTTGCCCGAGGCGACCTTGGCCTGCTCGAACACCGGGTCGGTGTCGACGAAGATGCGGACCGGGCATTTCAGATGCTCTTCCCGGAGCCGCGTGGCGCCGCACAGGTTGAAGAGCGCCGATGCCTCGCCGTAGAGCGCCATCAGCCGCTCCTTGGAGATGCCGTGCACCTCGTCCTTGGCGGCGTCCCAATAGGCCCAGCGGTCGCCCAGGTCGAACCGCTCCATCATCGTCTTCACGAACTGGACGTTGTAGCTGCAGTCCTCGACGATCGAGAATTGCCGCGGATCGTACGGGTTGGCGCCCGAATCCTCGATGTACCAGACGTCGTAGCCCAAGCGGCGCAGCCCCAGCACATAGTGGAGCGCCTGCCAGGCGATACCGGCCAGCGGAATCTGTCCGGCGAGATGCAGGACGAGAACGGTCTTCTTGTTAGACGCCAACGTGCGTCTCCTCGGTGAGATCGAACTGGGTATCGTAGAGCTGCCGGAACAGCCCGTTGCTGCGGTGCATCAAATCATCGAAACGCCCGGCCTCGGCAATCACTCCATCCTTGAGGACGAGAATCACATCGGCCCGGCGCACGGTCGAGAGCCGGTGCGCAATGACGAAGGTGGTGCGGCCCTGGGTCAAGCGCCGGATGCCGGCCATGACGAGCGCCTCCGTTTCGGCGTCGAGCGCCGAGGTCGGCTCGTCCAGAATCAGGATCGGCGCGTCGCGCAAGAGGGCACGCGCGATGGTGAGCCGCTGCTTCTCGCCCTCGGAGAAGGTCGCCCCGCCCTCGCCCACGAGCGTGTCGTAGCCCTCGGGCAGGGTCTCGATCAGGCGGTCGATTTCGGCGAGCCGCGCCGCCGCTCGGATCTCGTCCAGGCTCGCCTCGGGCCGGCCATAGGCGATGTTCTCGCGCACGCTCAAGGGGAAGACGAGCGGCGGCTGCAGCACCATCGCGACCTGGCGGCGGAGCGAGCGGATCTCGTAGTCGCGCGCATCGACGCCGTCGATCAGGATCGACCCCAAGCTCGGATCGAAGAAGCGTGGCACGAGGCCCAGGAGCGTCGACTTGCCGGCGCCGGTGGCGCCGACCAGCGCCACGGTCTGGCCCGGCTCGACCGCAAGCGTGATGCCGCGCAGCACCGACTGGTCTGCCCGATAGCGGAACTGGACGTCGCGCCATTCGACCCGGCCCTCGGCACCCTTCGCCGGAAAAACCCGGGAGCCGTCCTTGAGATCGGCCTCGGTCTCGAGGATCTCGAAGCAGCGGTGGGCGCCGACCCGGGCGCCCGCGATCAGGCCCCAGCTCTGGGTAATCTGGTTCACGGGTCCATAGAGCTGGCCGAGATATGTGGTGAACACGAGCAGCGTGCCGATCGACAGCGCGCCGGAGAGTACCTCGTGCGCGCCGACATAGATGACGAGAGCCGTGCCGAGCGCCATCAGGGTTCCGATCACCGCGGTATAGAGCGTCTGCCAAGAGTAGAGCTTGAGATGCGCCCGGAGTGCGGCGCCGCTCACAGCCATGAAGCGGCGATGCTCGTCCTCTTCCTTGGTGAAGGCCTGGACGAGCTTGATCGAGCCCAGGCCCCAGTGTGCCACCGAATAGACCAGGCTGTCGTTGTCGCGCGCCACCGTCGCGATGGCGGCGATCTTGCGGTTGAAGAGGCCGATCAGCACGAACAGGATCGGCACGATGGTGAGCGAGACGAGCGTCAGCTCCAGATCGATCGGCGCCAGCACGCAGATCATGCCGATCAGGAGCACGAATGCCTGCAGGATCGGCAGCGCGCCGTTCATGATCATGGTCTGGACCGCATAGCTGTCGGCGGTCACCCGCATCATGAGGTCGCCGACGCGCTGGCGGCTGTGATAGGCCAAGGACAGGCGCTGCAGATGGGCATAGAGCCGGGCGCGCAGGTCGCTCACCATGCGCTGGCCAAGCCAGATCGCCATGGCGTTGTAGACGACGGTGAGGCCGCCGCTCAGCAGATATATGACGACCAGCGCCGTGACCGCGGCCGCGACCAGGCCCGACGCCGACCACCCGGCGATGCCGGGGGCAAGCCAGGTGAGCGGCCCGGCCGCGATCGGCTGGCCGCTCAAGGCATTGTCGACGACGATCTTGAGCGGCCAGGGCTTCAAGAGCTCGAAGCCCAGGAGGACGAACACCTGGACGAGCGCCAGCGCCAGGAGCTGCGTATAAGGCCGCACATAGCCCGATATTTTCCAGGCAAGCCCGGTCACGGCCTCGTCCCTCGGGTCAGCCGGCCTTCCGGCCGGTCATAGGCGTGAGCTTCGCCTTGCGCGCGACCTCGTCGATCACCCGGTTCATGATCCGGCCGAAGCGCCAGGTCTGGTCGGCGATATAGCCGAAATTCGCGAGGCCGGCGGCGGCGATCAGGAAGGCCGGCACCGGCAGGCCCACGACGAGCGCCGCCGCCGTGGCGCCGGCGTAGCAGCGCAGCACGAAGGACGCGAGGCGCGACAGGCGCATGGCGCAGCGCACCCTCAGCACACGCTTCTCGCCGCCGTGGTTCTCGGTCACCGCCATGACGAAGGCCCGGCTCCAGAGGCCGCGCGCGATCTTCAGGTCCCAGTCGCTCCAGCCCTCGTCGGTCTGCAGGAAATATTTGCGCGGGATGAGGAACTCCATGAGGCCCGCGAGCAGCACTTCCTTTTCTTCGTAGTTCTGGCCCCAGTATGAGAAGAACAGCGCGCGGTTGCGCCAATCGATCTTGGCCGGCGCCAGCGGGCCATCGGCCTCGCCCGGCAGAGTGTCCGCCGCATTCGATTCCTTGACCCGCCACTTGATCCGGGTCCAGCCGCGCAGGATCGGCCCCAGATAGATCAGGCACGCGATGAGCGCCCGCGCCTTCAAGCTGCGGAAGCGCGGGTCGATCGGCGCCTTCAAGGCGCCCGAGACGCACATGGCCCAGGTCGTGAGCAACGGCACCCACAAGAGCAGCCACCAGCCGCCGGCGACGAGGCCGGCGAACGCCAGCACGATCGCGACGATATTCCATTCGAACGTCAACGGCAGGAAAGCGGCGAGCGACGAGGGCGGCTCGTACATGGTCTGGAACAGGCCGCGGCCGAACACGCCGGAATAGATCACCGGCCGGCGCGAGAGCAGCAGCGAGGCTGAAAGGTCGCCGTAGATGCGGCCCAGCCATTTCGCCTGGCCGAACAGGTTGAAGCGCAGCGGATGCTTCGAATAGACGAGCGCCTCGGCCTTGCCGTAGCCCTTCTGCTGGTTGAGGTAAGCCTCGACCGTGTTGCGCCGGAAGTGCCAGACCACGGCCGCCGGCGCGAAACCGATCGTGTAGCCGGCATTCTGAAAGCGCCAGCAGATGTCGACATCGTCGCCGGCCGCGCGATAGACCGGGTCGAAGCCGCCCAGTTGCAGCAGCACGTCGCGCCGGAACGCCATGTTGCAGCCGGCGATGTGCTCCGCCACTTCGTCCGACACCAGCACATGGGTCGGCCCGCCCGGCGAGACCGCGACCGCAGCCGGCACGAGATCGTCCTCGGGCGGCGGGAAATTGGGCCCGCCGACCGCGGCCAGCCCCTTGTGCTGCATCTTGGCGACGAGATAGGTCAGCCAGTCCTTGTCGGCGACGCAGTCCGAGTCGGTATAGGCCACGATCTCGCCGGTCGCCATCTCGGCGCCGACGTTGCGCGCGACCGACAGGCCCTTGTTCGGCTGGCTGATGATCTTGCAATAGTCGTAGCGCTGCGAGATTTCGAGCGTCCGGTCGGTCGAGCCGTCGTTGACGACGATGACCTCGTAGTCCGGATAGTTGAGGTGCTCGAGCGAGGCCAGGCACTGGTCCATGGTCCGATCGGCGTTGTAGGCGCAGACCACGACCGAGACGCGCGGGTAATGCGGCAGCGCCGGCGGCAGCGGGCCCTGGTAATTGGCCGCGACCGCCTCGAACGCCGGCTTCTTCCGCCGGTCCCGGTCGACGATGCCGAATTCCCAGTCTTCGATCAGGTGGCCGCCGGTGAACCATTCATCGGTCCAGGCGAAGACGCAGGTGCCGGCGCAGCCGAGCTCGAACGCGGTCCGCACCTGCCAGCCGATCGTCTCGGCCTGGTGGTCCTTACCCTCGCGCATCGAGTCCATGCCGAACTCGGTCAGCACCAGCGGCCGGTCGACCGCGAGATTATGGAGCCGCGCGATATAGCGCCGGAACGCCGATTCGTTGTGCAGATAGACGTTGAAGCACAGGAAATCGGTAAAATCGACCGTCAGGTATTCGGTCGACGGGAAATTCGCATAGGAGACGAGGCCGGTCGGATCATAGGCCTTCACCTCCTTGACCAGATCGACCAGGAAGGCGCGCACCTTGTCCGGCCCGTGCCAGCGGATCATGTCGGGCGGGATCTCGTTGCCGATCATGTAGGCGAGGAGCGCCGGATGGCGCCCGAGCGAGCGCACGCCCGCCATCACCATGCGGCGGATCTCGGCCTTGGTCGCCTCGCTGTCGAGGAAGGTGATGTGTTGCGACCAAGGAATGCCGGCGAGCACGCGCAAACCATGTTCGGCGGCGATGTCCAGGAGCCAGACCGGCGGCACGGTGAAGACGCGGAGCGTGTTGACGCCGGCCTCGGCCATGAGCGCCATGTCCTGGCGCACGCGCTCGGCCGGTGGGAATTGCGTGCCGTCGGCGCCGACGGGGAACGGCCCGTAGGTCACCCCCTTGAGGAAGAACTTGGCGTCGCCGGTGAAGAAGAACTTGCCCTCGACCCGGACCCGCTCGAGCGCCGCCGCCCGGAGCGTCTTCGGCCGCGGCTCGACCAGCCGCAACGCCGGCGCCGACGCGTTCGATGCCTCCCGCGCTGTGCCGTCCTCAGCCCGCACGACGATCGCGTCTTCTTCGTTCAATGCCATTCTCGTCCCGACCCCGAAGCCAAATGTGCGCCCGCATTCCCCGGTTCCCCGACCGGCACCCAGATACCGGTGTGAAAGAGCCTTTCCGACACCGGATTGTCAAATACCGAACGGTTTCTTCCCCGGCCGTTATTCCCGCGCGAGCGAAAGTCCCGCTGTTTTCCTGTCGTCATGGCCGGGCTTGACCCGGCCATCCACGCCTATCGGCCAGCCGCCGTTCGGCGGAAAAACGTGGATCCCCGGGTCAAGCCCGGGGATGACGGATGAGTGGGTGATCTGCCGTCTTTCTCCCTACTTCCCCCGCTGATGCCAGGCCCAGGCGGTGCGGATGATGCTGTCGATGTCGGACATCACCGGCTTCCAGCCGAGCAGCTGGTTGGCTTTCGCGGGATTGGCGACGAGCTCCGGCGGGTCGCCGGCCCGGCGGCCGACCTCGCGCCGCGGCACTTTGCACCCGGTCACGCGCTCGACCGCGTCGATCACCTCGCGCACGGAATTGCCGGTGCCGGTGCCGAGATTGAGCTGGGTCGTCTCCCCGCCGTCGAACAGATAGGCGAGCGCCTTCACATGAGCGTCGGCCAGGTCCTGGACATGGATGTAGTCGCGGATGGCAGTGCCGTCCGGCGTCGGGTAGTCGGTGCCGTAGACGTCGATCGCAGCACGCCGGCCCGACGCGGCGTCGAGGATGAGCGGGATCAGATGGGTTTCCGGATCGTGCTCCTCGCCGATCTGGCCTTCTGGATCGGCGCCGCAGGCGTTGAAATAGCGCAGCGAGACCGAGCGGATGCCGTGAGCCGGCCCGTACCAATGGAGCGCCCGCTCGATCATGAGCTTGGTTTCGCCATAGGGGTTGATCGGCCGCTGCAGCGTCTCCTCGGTGATCGGCATCCGGTCGGGCATGCCATAGGTCGCACAAGTCGACGAGAACACGATCTGCTTGACGCCGGTCGCGCGCATGGCGTCGAGGATCGACAGCGACCCCATCACGTTGTTGTGAAAATAGATTTCCGGCTTGGTCACGGATTCGCCGACATAGGCGAAGGCGGCGAAATGGACGATGGCCTCGATCGCCTCGTCCCGGATCACCTGCTCGAGCTTGGCAGTGTCGAGGATGTCGCCCTCGACGAACGGGCCCCATTGGACCGCGTGGCGATGGCCGTAGACCAGGTTGTCGTAGGTCACGGGGCGATAGCCGGCCCGCGCCAGGGCTTTGGCGGTGTGACTGCCGATATAGCCGGCGCCGCCGGTCACCAGGATGTTTTTCGCCATCAGTCTCGTCGATCCTCTGGAAGGATTGCGTCCCGCGCCGCCGATCCGTCCCGACCGACAACGGGCCAACCGGCCGGTTTCTTCCCAACCGGGCCGAGCAGGGCCGAGAGGCTCTTTCTCACGATCGCCCGCCCCGTCGCCAGCCCTTTCGATGCCGTCTGAAAATGTCACGCTGCAGTGCGGAATTTTCCCGGAGGTGGCAGCGTTGTTGGCCGGTACCCCGCGCTCCTGCCCGGGCCCGACCAGCCCCGGTCGGGCCTCTGCCGGTTGTTTTTCCGGTGGAATGCTCAGCGGATTTTGCTTGGCGGGCGGGTGTGTGATGGGGCATGTCGGAGCGGGTGTCGGCGATTGGCCTCCGGGGCGGTTGGCCCGGAGGCGGGTGGCCGGGTGCCCGGGTTAGCGCGAGGAGAATGAGATGCGGATTGCGGTCATCGGGACGGGGTATGTCGGTCTCGTCTCTGGGGCTTGCTTCTCGGAGTTCGGCACGTCGGTGGTGTGCGTCGACAAGGACGCCTCCAAGATCGAGCGGATCAATCGGGGCGAGATGCCGATCTACGAGCCGGGCCTGGACGATCTGGTGGCGCGCAACGTGAAGGAGGGGCGGCTCGAGTTCTCGACGGACTTGGCGGCGTCGGTCAAGGGCGTGGACGCGGTGTTCATCGCGGTCGGCACGCCGTCCCGGCGCGGCGACGGCCATGCCGATCTCTCCTATGTGTTCGCGGCGGCCGAGGAGATCGCCAAGGCGCTCGACGGCTATGCCGCGATCGTGACCAAGTCGACGGTGCCGGTCGGCACGGGCCGCAAGGTCGCCGAAGTGGTGATGAAGGCGCGGCCGGACCTGGAGCTGGGCCGCGACTTCGACGTGGTGTCGAACCCGGAGTTCCTGCGCGAAGGCTCGGCGATCGAGGATTTCATGCGGCCGGACCGCGTCGTGGTCGGCACGCTCGACGGGGCGACCCGCGGGCGCGAGGTGATGCGGGCGCTCTACCGGCCGCTGGCCTTGATCGAGAAGCCGGTGCTCTTTACGGCACTCGAGACGGCCGAGGTCATCAAGTACGCCGCCAACTGCTTCCTTGCGACCAAGATCACCTTCATCAACGAGATGGCCAACCTGTGCGAGCAGGTCGGCGCCGACGTGCAGGACGTCGCCAAGGGCATCGGCCTCGACAACCGCATCGGCAACAAGTTCCTGCATGCCGGCCCCGGCTACGGCGGCTCGTGCTTCCCGAAGGACTGCCTGGCACTGGTCAAGACCGCGCGCGATGCCGGTGCCCCGATCCGCATCGTCGAGAGCGTCATCGAGGTGAACGAGGGCCGCAAGGTCGACATGGCCCGGCGCATCGTCGATGCGCTCGGCGGCGACGCCAAGGGCAAGCGGGTCGGCCTGTTGGGCCTGACGTTCAAGCCCAATACCGACGACATGCGCGACAGCCCGAGCCTCGCCATCGTGCCGGCGCTCCTGGAAGCCGGCGCCAGCATCCGCGCCTACGACCCGGAGGGCATGCACGAAGCACAGAAGCTCCTCTCCGGCATCGAATACGCCGCGGACGCCTACGACGCCTTGAAGGACGCCGACGTGCTCGTGTTCTGCACCGAGTGGAACCAGTTCCGCTCGCTCGACTGGACCCGCGTCCGCCAGGCCATGCCCGGCCGCATCATCGTCGACCTGCGCAACATCTATGACCCCACCCGCGTCGCTCGCGAAGGCTTCACCTATCATTCCATCGGGCGGAAGGCCGCAATCCCGGCATAAGAGGTCTGGCCCAACCGGACCCGAGAAATCGAGAGCTGTACATCATGAGTCTGACCCGCAAGCGCGTTCTGGTCACGGGGGGAGCCGGGTTCCTCGGCTCCCACCTGTGCGAGCGGTTGATCGAGCAGGGGCACGATGTGCTCTGCGTCGACAATTACTTCACCGGCCGCAAGGACAACATCGCCCATCTGCTCGATAATCCGAACTTCGAGGCGATGCGCCACGACGTCACCTGGCCGCTCTATGTCGAGGTCGACGAGATCTACAATCTCGCCTGCCCTGCCTCGCCGGTGCACTATCAGTTCGACCCGGTGCAGACGACCAAGACCAGCGTCTTGGGCGCCATCAACATGCTGGGCCTGGCCAAGCGCGTGAAGGCCAAGATCTTCCAGGCGTCGACCAGCGAGGTCTACGGCGACCCGACGGTCCATCCGCAGACCGAGGACTATCGCGGCAACGTCAACCCGATCGGCCCGCGCGCCTGCTACGACGAGGGCAAGCGCTGCGCCGAAACCCTGTTCTTCGACTATCACCGCCAGCACGGCACGCGCATCAAGGTCGTGCGCATCTTCAACACCTACGGGCCGCGCATGCACCCGAACGACGGGCGCGTGGTGTCGAACTTCATCGTCCAGGCCTTGAGGGGCGAGGACATCACCGTTTATGGCGATGGTAGCCAGACCCGCGCCTTCTGCTATGTCGACGACCTGATCGAAGGCTGGCTCCGGCTGATGGCGACACCGGACGCGGTGACGGGCCCGATCAACATCGGCAACCCGCACGAGATTCCCGTGCGCGAGCTGGCCGAGCGGATCATCAACATGACCGGCTCCAAGTCCAAGATCGTCACGCGTCCGCTACCGGCCGACGACCCGCTACAGCGCTGCCCCGACATCACGGAGGCGAAGCGCCTGCTCGATTGGCAGCCGACCGTGCCGCTCGAGGTCGGCCTCGCCCGCACCATCGCCTATTTCGACGGGCTCTTGACCCGCAGCGGCGAGCGCGGCGCGGACTAGACGGATCGGGTTGAGTGGAGTCGCGTGGCGATCCACTCAACCTGTGAATCCATCTCTAAATCAAATAACGAGCGCGACGTCGGCCAGTCGCCTCTCCGCCGTTGATGTCGTCGTCCTCGGCGACGCGATCGCATTCGGCTATTCCCGCGACCCCCGCTAGCACCACACTCCCGTGCCGGTGCTCGGCATGCGGGATCCCGGACGCAACAATTTTTCGACGTTGCCGGAATATCCCGACCATCGAGCGAATCTCCATCAGGGGCTCTCTGCATCGAAGCCAGAGGAGATGGATCATGTCTCGCGCAAAGACTGGCCGCGCCAACCTGAATACGGCATCTGTCGGAATGGTTTACCCAACCCTGCCCGCCTCCTCGGCAGGGAGCTATGCGAGGCACAGGGCAAGAATCGTCCCGCTTCTGCGCGGCACCGCGCTTGTAGCGGCGCTCGCCTTCGTCCCGCTGCATATGGCGGCGGCGGACGCCTTCCTGCCGCAGATCGTGATCTCTTCGACGGTGCCGGCGAATGGCGACGAAAATCCCTATGGCGTCGCGGTCGTGCCTTCCGGTTTTCCGTCGGGAGCCGCGATTAAGCCCGGCGACATCCTGGTGTCGAACTTCAACAACGCGAACAATCCGCAAAATACCGGCAATTTGCAGGGCACCGGTTCGACCATCATCAAGCTGACGGCGAACGGCAAGATCGCACCGAACGGCTCGGCATCGGTCTTCTTCCAAGGCGGTGCCGGTTTGGGACTGACGACGGCCCTGGGCGTCTTGCGAAAGGGCTTCGTCATCGTCGGAAACGTGCCGACATCCGACGGCACCGTCGGGACCATCAAGCCCGGCTCCCTGCTCGTCATCGACCGCAACGGCAAACTGTTCGCGCAAATCCCGGCCACTCCGGCGACGACCCTGAACGGCCCCTGGGATCTGACGATCTTCGACGAGGGCAGCATCGCGCTGCTTTTCGTCTCCAATGTCCTGGACGGCACCGTCTCGCGCCTCGATCTCATCATCGGGAACAACAGCTTCCAGGTGACCAGCGCCACCCGGATCGCCTCCGGCTATACGCATGTGCCGAACGCCTCAGCCCTCGTCCTCGGCCCGACCGGGCTCGTATTCGATGCAGAGAATGACGCTCTCTTTGTCGCCTCGACCGGCGACAACGCGATCTACAAGATCGACAACGCCGGCGCGAGGACGCAACCCGTGACGCGCGGCGCGCTCGTCACCCAGGACCCGCATCTTCGCGGTCCGCTGGCACTCGCCCGGGCGCCCAACGGCGATTTGCTGGCGGCGAACGGCGACGCGGTGAATGCGGATCCGACGCATCCGAGCGAGATCGTCGAGTTTACCCCGTCCGGCCAGTTCGTGACCGAGTTCAACGTCGATGCCGCGCAAGGTGGCGCTTTCGGCATCGCCGTCGGGCGGACGCCGGCAGGCGCTGCCAGCCTGGTCGCCGTGGACGACGTCACGAACACCGTGCAGGTCTACCCGCTCTCGCCAGAAAACGCGAACCCGTGAGTCTCGGCTGAAAGCCGGCGGAGATCGATGCCGCTCGCCGGAAGGCGGCGACCGAATAGACCCGATGCCGCAGCCCCTCTCCTCTCCGCTTCCCGGAGAGAAAGCGGCAGCGGTAGCGCCGCCCTTGCGCCGCTCAGCCTGCCTGGCCTAGCCTGCCGGTCCCCGCCCGGACCCGCGGCACGCAATTTTCAGGCAAAACGAGCATGGCACAAGCGGCAGCGCCCGCCTCCCCCCGCGCCCGCAGCGCAACCCGGCTTTCCGCCGTCGATGTCGTCGCCGTCATTCTCGGCAACGCGCTCGAATTCTACGATTTCACGGTCTATGGCGCCTTCGCCGTCATGATCGGCAAGGCGTTCTTCCCGGCCGACGTGCCGGGCGGCAGCCTGCTGCTGTCGGTCGCGACGTTCGGCGTCGGCTTCGTCACGCGGCCCTTGGGCGGCATCATCATCGGCGCCTACGCCGACCGGCGCGGCCGCAAGGCGGCGATGACGCTCACGATCTGGCTGATGGCGCTCGGCAGCGGCATGGTCGCGATCCTGCCGGGCTATGCCACGATCGGCTGGGCCGCCCCGGCGCTCCTGGTCGTGGCCCGGCTCATCCAGGGTTTCTCGGCCGGCGGCGAGATGGGGCCGGCAACAACGTATCTGGTCGAGGCCGCACCAAGCCGGCGGCGCGCCTTCTATGGCGCCTGGCAATTGGCGAGCCAGAACGCCGGCGCGCTGCTCTCCGGCCTGTTCGGCTTCCTTCTGGCCGAGGCATTGCCCAAAGGGGCGCTCGAGGATTGGGCCTGGCGCGTGCCGTTCCTGATCGGCATCCTCATCGCGCCCGTCGGCCTGCGCATCCGCAACCGGCTCGACGAGACGCTCGACACCAAGACCGCGCATGCCAGCACCGGCGCGGTCCTGTCCGACCTGTTCCGCCACCACGTCCGGCCCCTGGCGCTGGGTTTCCTGCTCATTCCGGGCGGCACGGTCGCGCAATATTTCCTGGGCGGCTACACCGCGACCTATGCCATCACAACGCTGCATATGCCGACGAGCGTCGCCATGCTGGGCGGGCTCACCGTCGGCGTGAGCGGCGCCGTCTTCTCGATCGTGGGCGGCATGCTGGGCGACCGGTTCGGCGCCAAGGCGGTGGCGCTGTGGCCGCGCGTGCTCCTGACCCTACTGATATATCCGGCCGTCCTCCTGGTGGTGCGCGCGCCCAGCGCCGGCATGCTGCTCGGCGTCATGGCGCTGCTGATGGCGCTACAGGCGATGTCGGGCGCCATGGGCATCGTGCTCATCCCGCGCTCGCTGCCGGCGGCGGTGCGCACCGCCGGCCTGTCGATCGCCTATGCGCTGGCCGTGACACTGTTTGGCGGCACGGCGCAGGTCGTGTTCACCTGGGCGATCCAAAGCACGGGCGACCCGCTGTCGCCGCTCTGGTGGGTGATTGCCATCAACATCGTGACGATCCTCGCCACGCTCGCGCTCCGCCCGCTCCCCGATGAAGCCGGAGCACGCTGACCGCCAGCCTTAGGCTGGCTCGAGCGCGGCGAGGATCTCCGCCGTCTGACGCACGCGGCCGAGGCGCGGCAGGATGTTCTCGACGGAGAAGCGATGATGCTCGACGCTCTGGGCACTCATCGCATCCTCGGCGAGCACGAGCGCGTAGCCGAGTTCCCATGCCTGGCGCGCCGTCGATTCGACGCCGATGTTGGTCGAGATGCCACCCAGCACGATGGTCGTGACCCCGCGGCGGCGCAGTTGGAGATCGAGCTCCGTGCCGTAGAAGGCGCCCCATTGCCGCTTGGTGACGTGGATGTCGCTCCCGGCCGGCGCCAGTTCGTCCGGCAGGTCCCACCAATGGGCCGGCAGGCCATCGGCCGACAACTGCGGTGGCTGGTCGACCGGCTGCTTCAGCGCATCGCCGAAATCCGCCGACCAGCCGACCCGCACCAACACGACCGGGGCGCTGAGTGCACGGAAGCGGGCGGCGAGCGGCGCTGCCGCCGCGAGCACATCATTGCCGGAACGCCATCCGCGAGCGAACGGCAGGACGCCCCTCTGCAGGTCGATCAGCACGAGCGCGGTCGTCAGCGGATTGAGCTTGTCCATGGTATCGTCATCCTTCCGGAAATATGAGACAGTCCTCACATAGAGAAATATGAGCACATCCTCACAAAACGCAAGCCCGACAATGCGCGAGCCGCAGCGCGAGCGCGGGCGCGCCCGTGTTGCAGCCTTGCTGGCGGCAGCCGGCACCGTCTTCGCCGACAAGGGTTTCGATGCGGCAACCATGACCGAGATCGCGCGGCGCGCCGGCGCCTCGATCGGTTCGCTCTACCAATTCTTCCCGACCAAGGAGCTGCTGGCCGAGGCACTGATCGGCCATTACGCCGACGCGCTTCATGCCCGCCTCGCAGCGCTCGAGGCGATGGCGGCCGCGCTCGATACGGACACGCTCGCCCGCCGGCTGCTGCCGCTGCTGGTCGAGTTTCGCGTCGACCATCCGGCCTTTGCCACCCTGGCCGAGGCGCCCGGTGCGCAGGCGGTACGCGGCGGCGCGATCCGCGCCCGGCTGCGCCGCCAGATCCAGGCGATCCTGCGCCGCCAGGCACCCGACCTGCCCGAAGAGCGGGCGGAGCCGCTCGCCGTCGCGGTGCTGCAGATCATGAAGGCCGCGGTGGCGCTCAACACCGAACCCGGCCTCGCCGTGCGCGACGCGGCCCTCGGCGAACTCACCCTCATGCTGCGTCGCCATCTCGCAATGCAGCTCGGCGCCCAGCGCAAGGACTCGACGGCGTTGTAGGGTATTTTCATAAAATATTATTTTTCAAAGACTTGATCGCCGCCGGCCGGGTGAATACCTGGAGGCCCGACAAGCCAGAACTTTCATCTCCGAGGGCCCGTTGAGTCCGATCCCGCTGTTCTGGGCGATCGGGTTCGGCATCCTGTTGCTGATCCTGACGCCGCGCCTTCATCGCGTGCTGATCGAGGCCTTTTCGCGCCAGATCGGCATCGCCGAATCCAACCGGGATTCGAGCGACGCCATGACGGCGCTCAACGAAGCGCGGGCCCAGCTGGCGGCCGCCGAGACGGCATCGCGCGACCTCATGCGTGAGCACAGGCACCTGCGCGACAAGATCGCCGAATGCAAACGCGACATCGCCGCCCCGCGCCGCGAGCGGATCGACCTGGTGTTCGAATTGGGCACGCCGCGGCTCGAGGATGGCTGTTGCCTGTTCGCGGCCAACAGCCTGCCGATCCAGCCCCAATCGTCGGCTGGCAACAACCGCTTGCCCGACGGCGCGGTCTGGCGCCAGCCGCGGCTCGTCAGGGTCTGGGGCAAGAACGCCAGCCTGTGCCAGTCGATCGCCGAGCAGCGCTTCGGCTCCAAGCGCGATTTCGTGCTGGTCCATATCGAAGAGCGGCAACGCACCGAGCTCGGCCTATGAGGCTGGATTCGTGATGGACGATTCGACCTCCTCGTCGGCCTGGTCGGTGCTGCAGTCGTCCGGCACGCTGACCGGCGTGGCGCTGCTCGGCCTCATCGTCATTGCCATCGTGTTCGCAGCCCAGCTCGAGGCGCTCGTCAGCGCCTGCCGTAACCTCCTCGCTTATCGCCAGCAGTTGCAGCAGGCCCGGCGCAAGGTCGAACAGGAGACCGAGGCGGCGCTCGGCCAGGCCAAGAGCCTGCAGGACGAGCTGCCGCAGCTCCAGGCCTCGGTCGAGGCGCTGGCCCAGGAATATGAGAGGCTTGCAGGCGACGCGAGCCAGGCGCGCAAGCTGCACATTCGCGAAGTGGTGATGTCCGACATCTTCGTGACCCAGGGCGATCGGCCGTTCATCGCCACCGTCTGTCGGCCGAAACCGGACCCGGACGAACCGCTCGCCGAGCAATGGAAGGCAGGTCGCGACCATGTGCTCTACAGCAGCGACACCAAGACGGCCGCCCGCCGGTTCGCCCAGCGCTATCCGACCGAGCGCGGCTTCGCCGTAGGCCCGGTCAGCCCGTTCACCATCCCCAGGCCGTTGCCGCCGGAGCCGGAGAGCGACGCCTAGATGCGGAGCCTCGTCAGCCGCCCGAGACCAGACGAGCGATGACGAAGGCCGCAGCAGCGGCGAGGCCGCCGACCAATCCTGTCTGCAAGCCGGCACGCCACGCCGGCTGCCCCGTCAGCCAGCCCTTGACGGCGCCGAACAGCAGAAGCGCCAGCAGCGTCACGCCGACCGACAGGCGGAAGGCGTCGTCGATCCGGCCGACCAGCATGTAGGGCAGCAGTGGTACCAGGCCGCCCGCGATATAGGAGGCGCCGATCGTCGCGGCCGAAACGGGCGCCCGCTTCGGATCCGGCTCCTCGAGCCCGAGCTCGAAGCGCATCATGAAGCGCACCCATTTCTCCTTGTTGCGCGTGAGCGCCGCCACGATCGGTTCAGCCTCGGCGGGGCTGAGCCCGTGCTCGCGCAGGATCGCCGCCACCTCCTTCCGCTCCTCGTCGGGCAGTTCCTCGGTCTCGCGCCACTCCCGGCGATATTCGCTGCGGTAATGCTCGATGTCGGTGCGCGCTGCCAGATAGCCGCCCAGCCCCATGGCGATGGCGCCGGCCGCAATCTCGGCGAGGCCGGCAGTGACGACCACGGAACTGCGCGACAGCGCCGCCGACAGGCCCGCTGCCAGCGCGAACGGCACGGTCAGGCCGTCGGACATGCCGATGACAACGTCGCGCACCGCGTCGGACGCCATGAAATGGCGCTCGTGATGAGGGGTAGTCGGCATGTGCGGTGGCTCCGGCGGCGTTCTTTGAAAAGAGAGCCAACAAATACGATAAGAAAATTGAAAATCAAGAGTTCATTATTTTGTAATTACTTCCATGAGACGCATTCTCATTTCGCCGGAAAATGAAAATCATTATCTTGAAAAGAAATGAGATTGATTATCAGAAGAAGTCACAAGACATCGATACGAAGAAGTTTGCGCGCATAAAGCCGCTCAGCCCCGCTCGGCAAAGAAGGCGGCGATGGTCTCGGCTGCGACGGTCAGATGCCGGCGCAGCACCGCGACCGCCCGTTCGCCGTCGCCCGCCCGCGCCGCGGCCAGCATGGCGCGATGGTCGTCCTGGGACAGATGCTGGCGCCCCTTGACGGCCAGGTGGAAGCGCAGATAGCGGTCGAAGGCGGCGAGCTGGCTTTCGGCGAGCGCCAGCAGCTTCGGATGGCCGGCGGCGCCATAGAGCACCATGTGGAAGCGCCGGTTGAGCTCGCCCAGGCGCGCGTCGTCGGCCTCGCCATCCATCTCGTCGATGAGCTCCTCCGCGCGCGCCAGGTCCGCGGCCGTGAGGCGCGGGATCGAGAGCGCCAGCGCCGCCGGCTCGAGCGCCATGCGGATCGCATAGGTGTCGGCCGCATCGGCCGCCGAGATCTCCGTCACGACCGCGCCCTTGTGCGGCACGAAATCGACCAGTGCCTGGGCCTCGAGCTGGCGCAGCGCCTCGCGGATCGGCATGCGGCTGAGCCCGAAGGCCTCGGCCAGATCCTCCTGGCGCAAGGCCGTCCCGCCCGCGAGCCGGCCGGTCAGGATGGCCGTCCGCAAGGTCGCCTCGACATGGGCGGTCGCCGTGCGATGGCGCCCGCCGCTTTCGGCGATCAACCGGGTCAATGCAGTGAGCTCTGACATCCAATATCCATTTGATGATTGGATCCAATTTATGCCATAGATCGAACCTTCCCGCCACTCTCTCGGGCGCCCGAGCCATGCGCAGCTTCGTCCCGTCATCTGCATCACCGGACCAACCGTCGCTGATCCAGCCGGTCGCAGCGGGGCTGCTCGCCGCGATCGTCGGCTTCGCGAGCGCCTTCACCATCGTGCTCGAAGGGCTGGCCGGCGCCGGCGCCACGCCGGCCGAGGCGGCATCGGGCCTGCTGGCGCTCTCGGTCGGCCAAGGCCTGCTTGGCATCTTCCTGAGCTTGCAGACGCGCCAGCCGATCAGCATCGCCTGGTCGACGCCCGGTGCCGCCCTGCTCATGGGCGTCGGCGTGCCGCACGGCGGCTTCGGCGTTGCTGTCGCGGCCTTCCTGATGACGGCGGTGCTGATCGTGCTCGCCGGCCTGTGGCGCCCGCTCGGCCGGGCGATGGCAGCCATTCCGCTGTCGCTCGCGAGCGCCATGCTGGCCGGCGTGCTTATGGAGCTGTGCCTGGCGCCGGTGCACGCCATGGCGCAACTGCCGACGCTCGCGGCACCGATCCTGCTCGCCTGGGCGCTCGGCTGGCGCTTCGCCCGGCGCTATGCGGTGCCGATCGCGGTCGCGGTCACGGCCGTGATCGTGGCCGCAGCGACGCCGGTGCCGGCCGGCGCCTGGGCGCTTGCCTGGCCTCGTGCCCAATTCGTGGCACCGGTGTTCGACTGGCTGCCGGCGATCGGCATCGCGGTGCCGCTGTTCATCGTCACCATGGCGTCGCAGAACGTGCCAGGCTTGGCCGTGCTGCGCAGCAACGGCTACAAGGCGCCGGTCGGGCCGCTGTTCGTCTGGACCGGCTTCGGCAGCGCCGTCGTGGCATTGTTCGGCGGCCAGGGACTGAACCTGTCGGCGATCACGGCGGCGCTCTGCGCCGGACCCGAAGCCGGCCCCGATCCGACCAGGCGCTATCTCGCCTGCGTCGCGGCCGGCGCCGCCTATGTCGTGCTCGGCCTCGGCGCCGGGCTCGCCGCGGCTTTCATCGCCGCCTCGCCGCCCCTCCTGATCCAGGCGGTCGCCGGCCTGGCGCTGCTCGGCAGCCTGGCGGGAGCGCTCACCGCAGCGCTCGCCGACGAGCGGGGCCGGCTCGCCGCCGTTGTCACCTTCGTCGCCACGGCGTCCGGCATCACCGTCATGGGCATTGGCGCCGCCTTCTGGGGCCTGGCCGCCGGCGGCCTGCTGCTGGCCCTGGAGCGGCGGTAGAGGCGGATCCGCGCATTGGCTGGTTTCGGCCAATGCGATCGTACTCTACGGCGCTTCGAGTGACGGCGGCGGATTCCCGAGCTCGACGGTTGCCGCCAGGAAATCGATGAAGGCGCGGACGCGGGCCGGCAGCCGGCCGCCGTGGCCGACATAGACCGCGTGGATCGCCTCGACGTCACCCGGATTATAGGCCTCGAGCAGCGGTAGGAGCCGGCCGGCGGCGATGTCGCGGCCGATGTGGAAATGCGACAGGCGCGCGATGCCTTGGCCGGCCAACACCAGGCGGCGGGCGCTCTCGCCGTCGCCGATCAGCACGTCGCCGCGCGCCGGCCGGTTGAGGCGCTCGCCATCCAGCACGAACGGCCATTCGTCGCAGTACCGGGCGAAATTGAAGCCGATGCAGTTATGGCCGTCGAGCGCGTCAGGTGTCTCTGGCGTGCCCCGGCGGGTGAGATAGGCGGGTGAGGCGACGAGCGCCATACGGCTCTCGCCGAGCTTGCGCACCATCAGCTGGGACGGGCGCATGGGCCCGATGCGGATCGCGACGTCGGCCCGCTCGCTCATGAGGTCGATCACCTGGTCGGTCAGCACGACATCGAGCGTGACCTCCGGATGCGCCGCGGTGAAGCGCGGTACGAGCGGCAGCAGGTAATGCAGGCCGAACGGCACGGCCGAATTGACGCGCAGCACACCGCGCGGGATGGCGCAGGTCGCGACCGACCGCTCGGCCTCGTCAAGGTCGCTCAAGACGCGCACGGCACGGGCATGGAACGCCTCGCCCTCGGCCGTCAGCAGCAGCTTGCGCGTCGAGCGGTTGAGGAGCCGCGTGCCGAGGCGCGCCTCCAACCGGGCGACGAGCTTGCTGACGGCGGAGGGCGTCATGCGCAGGGTGCGCGCCGCGGTCGAGAAGCCGCCCTGCTCGACCACGCGGACAAACACTTCCATCTCGCCCGAACGATTGATCTCTAGTCGCGCCACGATGAATTCAACTCACAAATCATTGTCGCGCCGCCAGTCTAATTCACAGGCCGATCGGACTCCATCTCACTGGCGCCCGCCATCGCCCCTCGATAGCCCCTCGGGAGCCATCATGCCTATCGCCCTCTATGCCCTGACCGTCGGCGCCTTCGGCATCGGCGTCACCGAATTCGTCATCATGGGACTGCTGCTGCAGGTCTCGACCGACCTTCATGTCTCGGTCCCGACCGCGGGCCTGCTCATCACCGGCTACGCCTTGGGCGTGTTCGTCGGCGCGCCCGTGCTGACGCTCGCGACCCGCCATCTGCCGCAGAAGACGACGCTCCTGGTGCTGATGGCGATCTTCACGGTCGGCAACCTCGCCTGTGCGCTTGCCCCGGACTATGGGCTGCTGATGGCGGCGCGCGTGCTGACCTCGCTCGCCCACGGCACGTTCTTCGGTGTGGGCTCGCTCGTCGCCACCAGCCTGGTCGCCCCCGAGCGCAAGGCGTCCGCCATCGCCGTGATGTTCACCGGCTTGACGCTCGCGACGCTGCTCGGCGTGCCGTTCGGCTCCTGGCTCGGCGTGGCGCTCGGCTGGCGCGCGACCTTCTGGGCGGTGAGCGTCATCGGGCTTGCGGCCCTCGTCGTGCTGGCCCTGCTCGTGCCCAAGGCCGGCGAGCGGCCGGCGCCGGCGCCGCTCAAGGACGAACTCGCCGTGCTGACGCGGCCGCAGGTGCTCTTGAGCCTGCTCATGACCGTGCTGGGCTTCGGCGGCGTGTTCGCCGTGTTCACCTTCATCCAGCCGATCCTGGTGACACTGGCGGGGTTCGACAAGGCGAACGTCTCGCCGATCCTGCTCGTCGTCGGTGCCGGCCTCGTCGTCGGCAATATCCTGGGCGGGCGCTGGGCCGACCGGCACCTGTCGGGTGCGCTCGTCGGCACGCTCGTGCTGCTGACGCTGGTCCTCGTTGGCGCCGGCTTCGCCTTCCACGACCGCATCACGGCCGTCATCATCAGCTTCCTGTTCGGTGCCGCCGCGTTCGCCACGGTCGCCCCGCTGCAACTGCGCCTGCTGCACCAGGCGGGCGGCGCCGGCCAGGGGCTCGCTTCCAGCCTCAACATCGCTGCCTTCAACCTCGGCAACGCGCTGGGCGCCTGGCTCGGCGGCGTGGTGATCGACCAGGGCCCGGGCCTGGCAGCCGTGCCGCTCGTCGCGGCATTGGTGCCGCTCTCGGCCCTCGGCCTCGCGATGGTCAGCCTGGCGCTCGAGCGCCGGACCGCGGGCGCCATGGCCGGGTATGGGCAGGGCGCGGATTAAGTGCGATCCCTTCTGGAATGCGGCCCCGGCCGACCCCACACATTACGGCGACAAAAGAAAGGAACAGTCTGATGGATCTCGCTCTCAAGGGCCGCCGCGCGCTCGTCACCGGCAGCACGGCCGGCATCGGCCTCGCGATCGCGACCGGCCTCGCCCGGGAAGGCGCACAGGTTATTATCAACGGCCGGTCCCAACCGTCGGTGGACAAGGCCGTGGCCGAGCTCAGGGCCGAGACCGGCGGCGACGTGACGGGCTTCGCGGGCGACCTCTCGACCGCCGCCGCGGCCGAGGAACTGGCGCGGCGCCATCCGGACATCGAAATCCTGGTCAACAACCTCGGCATCTTCGAGCCGAAGCCGTTCGAGGAGATTCCGGACGAGGACTGGACCCGGTTCTTCGACGTGAACGTGCTGAGCGGTGTCCGCCTCGCCCGCCTGCTGCTGCCGGCCATGAAGCGTGCTGACTGGGGCCGCATCATCTTCATCTCGAGCGAGAGCGGCGTGCAGATCCCGGCCGAAATGATCCACTACGGCATGACCAAGAGCGCGCAGATCGCCGTCGCCCGCGGCCTGGCCGAGGCGGTCGCCGGCACCGGCATCACCGTCAACAGCGTGCTGCCCGGCCCGACCAAGTCGCGCGGCGTCGTCGATTTCGTCGGCCAGCTGAGCCAGGACAGCGGCAAGGGTTTCGAGGAATTCGAGACGGAATTCTTCGAGAAGGTCCGGCCGACCTCGCTCATCAAGCGCTTCGCCACGACGGACGAGGTCGCCTCGCTGGTGACTTATCTCGCGAGCCCGCTCGCCTCGGCGACCACGGGTGCTGCGGTCCGCGTCGACGGCGGCGTCATCAAGAGCGCGTTCTGAGGGCGCTTACCCGGCCAGCACCCGCTCGAGCCACGCCGCGGCCTCGATTGCCGCGGCGTCGTAGCCAACCGGCGCCAGCACCTGCACGCCGAGCGGCAGGCCGGCCGGGTCCCTGAGGCCCGGCACGTTGATGGCCGGCGTGCCGGCGAGCGTCCAGAGCCGGTTGAACTGCGGATCGCCCGTCCCGCCATCGCGGGGCGGCGCTACGCCAGCGGCACTCGGGCTGATCAGCACGTCGACGCTGGCGAAGACCTCGTCGAGCGCCGCGCGGAGCCGCGGGACCAGCGCCCGGTCGCGGGCATAGGTCTCACGCGAGAGCGCGCGGCCTTCGGTCAAGAGGCTCTGCAACCGGGGCGACAGGCTCGTCCAATGCGCCTCCGCCTCGAAGGCCAAGGCTCGGGCCGCCTCGAACGCCATGATGCGCATCTGTGTTGCGAGCGCCTCAGCCGCGATCGGTGGCAGTGCGCAGTCGACGACAGCAGCCCCCGCCGCCTCGAGCCGGGCCGGCAGTCCCAGGAACGCGGCCGTCATGTCGGGGGAGGCCTGGTCCCAGGCCGGCGAGCGGCAGAGCCCGATCCGGCGCGGCCGGCCCGCGCGCTCGGCGACTGCGACGAGACCGAGCCCGCTCACCGCCTCGACGAACAGCGCCGCGTCGGCGACCGTGGCGCCGAGCACGCCGATCGTGTCGAGCGTCACCGCGAGCGGCTTGACGCCCGCCGGATCGACCAGGCCGAAGCTCGGCTTATAGCCGACGACCCCACAGAACGCGGCCGGCCGCACAATCGAGCCCGCGGTCTGCGTACCGGTCGCAAGCGGCACCATGCCGGCGCCGACCGCCGCGGCCGAACCGCTCGACGAACCGCCGGGCGTGCGCGCCGGGTCATGCGGATTGACCGTCGGGCCCGGGTTGAAATGGGCGAATTCGGTCGTGACCGTCTTGCCGACCATGACCGCGCCGGCGCGCCGGGCAAGCGCCACGACGGCAGCGTCGAACGGCGGCTGCCAGTCGCGATAGATCGGCGAGCCGCAGCGCGTCGGCAGGTCATGGGTCGCCATGATGTCCTTGACGCCGAACGGCACACCGTGCAGCAGGCCGCGCTCCGGCCCGCGATCAAGGGCCTCAGCCGTAGCCAGCGCCTGGTCCTGGCCGAGAGCCACCCAGGCCCGGAGCGTCGGCTCGCGGGCGTCGATCCGCTCGAACGCCTCGCGCACGACCGTCTCGGCGGTGGCATGGCCCGACGCGATGCGGCGCCGGATGCCGACGGCAGAATGATCCTCGATCGTCATCGCGCTTTCCTTCTACAGCCTCTCGTTTGCAGTCAGTCTATCGCCGGCTCAGTCGAGCCGCCAATGCCGCTCGGCCACATTGTAGAGCGGCCGCCAGACGAGCCGGTTCGAGAGGGCGACGAAGCGCGACATTACGGCGATGCCGAGTGCCACCCGGCCGAGGTCGCCCGCCGCGGTCCAGTGGGCGATATAGGCGCCGAGCCCGTGCGCCTCGATCGTGAGATCGCCCCAGCTGACGAATTCCGCCACGATCGAAGCATTCCAGCAGGCGCCGGCCGCCGTCACGGCGCCGGTCAGGATATAGGGATAGATCCCGGGCAGCATGACCCGGCGCCACCACATGCCGCCGCGCATGCGGAACGCCCGCGCCGCCTCGCGCAGCTCGGCCGGAAAGGCGGCAGCGCCTGCAATGGCGTTGAAGGCGACGTACCATTGGCTGCCAAGGAGGAACAGGCCGGTCAGCCACAGATCGGGATCGAGCCGCCAGTGGACGATCGCCAGCGCCGCCGGCGGAAACAGCAGGTTGGCCGGGAATGATGCCAGCAGCTGGGCGACCGGCTGCGCCGCCCGGGCGAGGCGTGGTCGGAGCCCGATCGCCACACCGAGCGGCACCCACAGGACGAGGGCCGCGAGCGTGACCAGCGCCACCCGCATCGCCGTCCGGCCGCCGAGCAGGATGACCCACAGCACCTCGCCCCAGCCGAGATCCGCGGCGATGAGTTCGTAGGCCTGCCGGCCCACATTGACCAACACCGCGCCCAGGACCAGGTACCAGACGATATCGCCGGCCGCGACGCCGCCCACCCGCACCCTGGCCGGGCGCGCTGCCGGCCAGGGCAGGCGCAGCGCCAGACGGGCGGCGGCGGCGACCGGGCGTGCCGCCCAATTGGCGAGCCGGGCGCGGCGATAAAGATCGAGTGCCCAGGAACCGTGCCGCTGGGCGGCCGCGCTATGCTCCGCCTTGAAGCGCTCGGTCCAGGCGACGAGCGGCCGGAACAGCAGTTGGTCGAGTGTCAGGATGGCGGCACTCATGGCAAGCGCCGCCCAGCCGATCGCCACCAGATCCTGCCGGGCTATCGCGAGCGCCAGGTAGGAGCCGACGCCGGGCACGGCGATGCGCGTGTCGCCGACGGTGATCGCCTCGCTCGCCACGACGAAGAACCAACCTCCCGCCATGGACAGCATGGCGTTCCAGATCAGGCCCGGCATGGCGAACGGCAGCTCCAGCCGCCAGAACACGCGCCAGGCGTTGAAGCGGAACGCCCGCGCCGCCTCGCGGAGATCGGCCGGCACCGTCGTCAGCGATTGATGCAGGCTGAAGGCAAGGTTCCAGGCCTGGCTCGTGAAGAGGGCAAAGACGACCGCCAGCTCGGCGCCGATCTGGCGGTTCGGGAACAGCGCCAGGAAGAAGGTGATGAAGACGGCGACATAGCCCAGCACCGGCACTGACTGCAGCACGTCGAGGAGCGGGATGAGCACGCGCTCGGCGCGCCGGCTCTTGGCGGCTGCCGTGCCATAGACGAGCGCGAAGACGATCGACAGGACGAGCCCCACCACCATGCGCAAGGTCGTGCGCAGCGCGTATCCGACGAGCGGTCCCGGGGCGAGCGAGACCGCGGCGAAGCCGGTGTCGAGCGGCTCAGCGAGCCGCGTCGCCTGCCAGCCGAGGCTGAGCAGCACGGCCAGCACCAGCGGCACGACGATGAGATCGGCACGGCTGGCACCGAGACCGCGGGCGGCACCCGGCATGACGGCGGAAAGACCGGGAAAGCGCAAGATGCCGTGGACTCCGGGCTCGGACGGTCGCGACCCCTGTCATAGCGGATTCACCGGCGAGCGGCGAGCGCGCCCGCGGCCTGTCCGAGTCTCGCGGGAACCGGCGTCAGGGCTGCGGGCGGGCCGTCCCATCGGCCGAGGCCCGGTCGAGGAAGCGCTGCATCCGCAAGTCGCCGTCACGGGCGATGCGGGCCTGGTCGCGGCTGAGCCGGGCTTGTTCGGCCGAGAGCTTCCCCTGCTCGCGGCCGAGATGCGCCTGTTCGCGCCCGAGTTCCTTCTGCTGGTCGGCGAACTCCGCCATCTGCTCGTTAAACTCCTGCTCGATCTCGGATCGAGCCGTCTCCCTATCCTGGTCGTCGCGCACCGCCCCACTCGCCGCCAGTTGTGCGAACCGTTCGCCCTGCTGCCGGCCAAGCTCGCCGATCCGCCGGCCGAGTTCGCCTTGCTGGCGGCCAAGCGCCGCCTGCTCTTGGCCCAGTTCCCTCTGCTGCTCGCCAAGCGCGCGCTGCTGGGCCGCGAGGTCGCCCTGGGGCCGGAACAGGTCTGCCGCCTCCTCGACCCGCGTCGGGTCGGTCACGACATAGAGCCGGCCGTCGCGCACAAACAGGATCGCCTCGTCGCCGATCTGGTCGGGGGCCCGGTCGCGGGCCGCCAGCACCCGCAGCACATCCTCGCCGCGGCCGCTGACCATGGCATGCTGCCCAGGCAGCAGGATCGCGAAAGTGACACCACCGGGGACTGCCGGCGCAGCAGGGATCGCCGGCAACGCCGGGACCGCGGCGAGCGCTGGCACCTCTGCGGTCCGCGGATGCCAGGAGAGCCCGCCCAGCAGCAGCGCGCCCGGCACGAGGCTCGCGGCGAGCAGCACGCGCTGATGTGGCGCCAGCAGCGGCATCGGGACGGCATCGGACAGGATATGCTCGACCCGCTGGCGCAACAGGGCCGGCCGGGCCATGGCGATGCCCGCAGGCAGATCGCGGGCGCGGACCGCGATAGCGAGCAGGATCTCGGCATAGTCGACGCGGCTGCCTACGTGCCGGATGGCCGCCTCGTCGCTCGTCGTCTCGGCCAAGGCCGCGAGCCGGGCCTCGAGCCACCAGGCGAACGGGCTGAACCAGAACAGCGCGCTATGAAGCTGGCTCAGCACCTGGACCGTGAAATCATGATGGGCGACATGGGCGCCTTCGTGGCCCATCACCGCCCGGCGTTGCGCCGGCGACCAGGTGATGAAGCTGACGGGCACGAGGATGGTCTGCCCGAACGTTACCGGCGCCTTGATCCGTGCCGTCACCCGCACGTCGGCGCCGCGCGTCCAGTCGGCCCGGATCGGCCGCGCCGCACGCATGATCGCCCAAGTCCGGGCGAGCCCAATCAGCAGCCGGAGGACAAGCACGCATGCGACCGCGCCATAGGCGAACGGCAGCAGCGTCAGGAGGGAGCGATGTGTCTCGACGACCACAGGGCTGACGGGCACAGGCGGCCGCGGGACCGAGAAGTCCGACGCGGCGCCGACCATGACGTGCGGCAGCATGACGAGCGCCGTCGGCATCCGGACGATCGTCCATTGCATGAGGAGCGGCATGGCGAGGCCGGCCAGCAGCACGACGGTCCAGGCGGTCATCTCCACCTGGGGATGGCGCACCCGGGCGAGCCGGAGGCCGAGCCCGACGACGAGACCGAGGATGAGCGTCCGGACGGCCGCCTCAACCAGCAGCATCATTTCGCCCGCTCCTTCTTGGCCCGTTCGATCTGGGCGGCGAGCGCCCGGAGCTGCGCATCGTCCAGCATGGCCGAATCGACCATGCCGACCAGCACCTCTTCCATCGATCCGTTGCAGAACCAGTCGACGATACGCTTTACCGCCTTGGCCGCCACCTTCTGCCGCGCTTCGGTCGCGTGGAAGGTGAAGGTCCGCTGATCCACCGTGTGGCTCAAATAGCCCTTGTCCTCAAGCCGGCGCAGCACGGTGCGCACGGTCGAGTCCTTGAGCGGACGGGCAAGGCGCTCGCGCACCGTCTCCGCCGTCATCGGCCCTTCAGCCCAGATGAGCTGCATCGTCTCGAGCTCGAGATCGCCGAGATCCGGCGCGGTCGTCGCCATGGTTTCGTTACTCCCTGTAATGCTACGAACGGTAGCACTCGACGAGCGCCCCGGCAAGGCTTGTCACCGGGGCCCCGTTGCGAGCCAACCCTTGAGCGCGGGCGCAAACGGCGCCAGACTCTGGCAGAGCCCCAGAGGCGAAGACGCGCCCAGCGAAAGATCGTCGGCCATGAAGCACACGATCGCGACAGCGGCAGGCCGCGCACCGATAGTGTCGGTCGTCCCCCCGCCTAAAGCGCCCTCTCCCAAAGCGCCACGCTCCAAAGCACCACGCTCCAAAGCACCACACCGGGCCGAACGCCCCGGCCGCGATCTCGGCGCGGCCCCGCCGGACGCGATCGCGCCAGCCGCCGTGCCGGCTGAGCCATCCGCAGACGGTCTTCCCGGGGGTGAACTCTTGGCAGCAGCCGTCGATCTGCTGTCCGAAGCCAAT
Source organism: Aliidongia dinghuensis (assembly GCF_014643535.1). Lineage (NCBI taxonomy): Bacteria > Pseudomonadati > Pseudomonadota > Alphaproteobacteria > Rhodospirillales > Dongiaceae > Aliidongia > Aliidongia dinghuensis. The sequence goes on from NZ_BMJQ01000015.1 coordinate 186,153, forward strand.
CCGCTGCATCAGCTGCTGCCGATCGATTGGGGCGAGATCACCCGGGCCCTGTCGACGCTCGCGGCGCGGGCGCTGGCGCACCCGGTACCCGCGACGACGGCGGTCGCAAAATTGGGTCTGCAGCTGTGGTGGGATGCCTATGAGACATCTGCTCTCGCCGCATTACGCTGGCAGGGTGTCTCGGCGATGTCGAAGTCCCAGACGGCCGATCGGCGCTTCGATGCCCCCGAATGGGTGCAGCACCCGTTCTTCCGGTGGCTACAGCTAAGCTATCACGCGCTTTCCGGGCAGCTGCTCGAAGCCGCGGAGCAGCAGGCGCGCGACAGCGTCGAACGGCAACGGCTCGTCTTCCATCTCCGGCAGCTGATCGACGCAACGAGCCCGACCCTGTTCCTGCCGACCAACCCCGCGGCGCTGCGCAAGGCGTTCGAGACAGGCGGCAGCAGCCTCGCCGACGGCTGGCACAACCTGCTCGCGGATCTGTCCGCGGGCCGCCTCAGCATGACCGACGCCGATGCGTTCACGCTGGGCCGGGATCTCGCCGTGACGCCGGGCAAGGTCGTCTTCCGCAACCGCCTCATCGAGCTGATCCAATATGCGCCTCAGACCGCAGAGACGCATGAGGTCCCGCTGCTGATCGTCCCGCCCTGGATCAACAAGTTCTACATCCTCGACCTGCAGCCGAAGAACAGTCTCGTCCGCTTCCTGCTCGCCCAGGGCTTCACGGTGTTCATGATCAGCTGGAAGAACCCGGATGCCTCGATGGAGGGCATCACGTTCGAGGATTACATGACCGAGGGCCCGCTGGCCGCGAGCGAGGTGGCGCGCGAGATCACCGGGGCGGAGCAGGTCAATCCGATCGGCTATTGCATCGGCGGAACGCTGCTCGCCGTGACGCTCGCCTATCTGGCGGCTGAGCGGGACCGCCGGTTCGGGCCTGCGACCTTCATGGTGTCGTTGCTGGACTTTTCCGAGGTTGGCGACACGGCCGTGTTTATCGATGAGCCGCAGATCGAATACATGGAGGAGCGCATGCTCGAACGCGGCTATCTCGACAGCCGCGCCATGTCGAACATGTTCAACCTGCTGCGCTCCAATGACCTGATCTGGAGCACGGTGACGAACAATTACCTCATGGGGAACAAGCCGCCGGCCTTCGATCTCCTGTTCTGGAACAGCGACGGCACGAGGATGGCCCGGGCGGCGCACAGTTTCTATCTGCGCAATACCTACCTGGAGAACAACCTGATCCGCCCCGGCGGGGTCTCCCTTCTGGGGCAGCCGATCGATCTGCGGCGCATTCGCCAGCATGTCTACGCAGTCGGCGCGGAGAAGGATCATATCGTCCCCTGGCGTTCGGCCTGGCAGGTGACGCGGCTGACGGGTGCCAGGACCCGCTTCGTCCTCGCGGCGAGCGGGCATATCGCCGGAATGATCAATCCGCCCTCCCAGGGCAAGGGCGGGCATTGGACGAACGAGGCGCCGTCGCCGCCAAAGACGGTGGATGCGTGGCTGGCCGGTGCCGGACGGCATGACGGCAGCTGGTGGCCGGATTGGGCCGCGTGGCTGGCGGCCCGATCGGGTAGAATGGCTCCGGCGCCGTCCGTCGGCAGTGCCGCCCATCGCGCGATCTGCGATGCGCCGGGCACCTATGTTCTGGAGCGTTAGATCGGAGCCCGCCCCGGCGCCCAAGAACCTGGAGGCAGCCATGAGCAGCAGCAAGGAAGAAAACGCCCCCTTCAGCGTCGCAGAGATCGGGGCCTTGGCCCATCTCTATCGCGGCGAGGTCTATCGGAGCACCGTCTGGCGGACACGGCTCGATGCCTCGACCAATTGGGCCGTGGTGTCCACGGGGCTCGCCCTGTCGCTCACCTTCAGCAGTGCCGCCGCTTCGCCGCTGCCACTGGTCCTGGTCGGCCTGCTGGTCGCCGTCTTCCTCTACATCGAGGCGCGGCGCTATCGGTTCTTCGATTTCTGGCGGGTGCGGGCCCACATCCTCGAAACCCAGTTCTTCGGACCGATGCTGCTCGGGCAGGGCGTGCACACGGACAACGGCTGGAACAAGATCCTCTATGAGGACTATCGCACGCCACGCCTCCACATCACCTTTCTCGACGCCGTCGGCCGGCGCCTGCGCAAGAATTACGCCTGGATCTTCACCATCCAGGTGGTGGCCTATCTCGGCAAGCTCGCGATCCATCCGGTGCCGCTCAGCTCGTTCGACGAGCTGTGGGTGCGGGCGGCGATCGGGCCGTTCCCGGGACAGGTGGTCCTGCTCGCGGGCCTGGCATTTCATTCGACCTGGCTCGTGCTGGCGGTCATGACGTTGCACGCCGGACGGGGCAAGGGGCAGTCGAGGAGCCTGCCGACGAAGGACCGCGTCCTCGAGCTGGCCCGGCAAGCCGCGTAAAAGAGACGCGGCGAGGATCGCCTCCCGCCGCGTCGCGACCGCACGAGAGCTCAGACCGTCATGGGCCGAGATGCTGGCGCGATCCGCCCTGCTCAATCCGGCCCGAGGCCAACATGCGGCCCCGGTTTCGCCTCGCCATGCTGATAGGCGCAGGGTTCCCGGGAAACGCGAATCAACCCTGGAATGATCCCCGCTCGAGAGCCTCCCGGTCCGGTCGGGCCAGCCATGCGGTGCGGGCGCTCGACGATGCCAGCAGGCCGATCCCATGATGCCGATCCCATGATTGGGCGAAGCAGACCGGAGAGGAAACGGCGGGCATGAGTTCCGCACTCGACGTGCAGAGGCCGGTGCCCGCCCGCGTGCCGCGACGCCTCAGCGCCGGCCAGGCGATCGCAATGATGCTGGGCATGGTGCTGGTCGGCCTGAACCTGCGTCCGGCCCTGTCCGGTGTCGCCCCGATCCTGACCGAGATCCGCGGTCAACTGGGCCTTTCGACCGCGTTCGGCGGCTTGCTGACCACCGCACCCGTGCTCTGCCTCGGCCTGTTCGGACCGCTGGCGCCGCGCCTTGCCCGCCGCTTCGGCATCGAGCGCACGATCTTCGCCGTCATGATCCTGCTGGCCCTCGGCACGGCGCTGCGCAGCCTCGGCGGCGCGGCGCTGCTGTTTCTGGGAGAGATTATCGCCGGCGCCTCGATCGGCATCATCGGCGTGCTGTTGCCCGGCCTGGTCAAGCGCGACTTCCCCGATCGCATGGGCCTCGCGACCGGCGCGTATACCATGGCGCTCTGCTTCGGCGCCGCCGCCGCGGCCGGCCTGACGGCGCCGGCCGAACATTGGCTGGCCAACCTGGGCTTCGCCGGCGGCTGGCGGCCGGCGCTCGCAGTCTGGGCCGTGCCGGTGCTCGCAGCAGCGCTTGCCTGGTCGCCGCAGCTGGCACGCGCCGGTCGGCTGCCGCCGGCGCCGGTCCGGCCGCCGGTCAAGGGCCTGTGGCGCACGCCGCTCGCCTGGCAGGTCACCTTGTTCATGGGCCTGCAGTCCTCGCTCTCCTACTGCGTGTTCGGCTGGCTCGCCCCCATCCTGCAGGACCGCGGCCTGACGCCGGTCGAGAGCGGCCTCGTCGTCTCGGTCTCCGCCCTGGTGCAAGTCGTGAGCGCCATGGCAGCGCCCATGCTGACCGACAAGGGCCCGGACCAGCGCTGGATGGTGGTGGTGACGCTGGGCCTCGTCATCACCGGCCTGATGGGCGCTGTTGCGGCCCCACTCTCGACGCTGTGGCTCTGGGCGGTGGTCCTGGGCCTCGGCCAGGGCTCGGTCTTCGCAGTGGCGCTCATGCTGATCGTGCTGCGCACCGGCGATCCCGAGACTGCCGCGGCACTCTCGGGCATGGCCCAGAGCGTCGGCTACACGCTTGCCGCCATGGGCCCGTTCGCCGCCGGCCTGATCAAGGCGGTGACCGGCAGCTGGGATGCGGTGCAGCTGCTGTTCCTGGTGCTCACCGCCGCAGCCCTCGCCGCCGGGCTCGGCGCCGGGCGCAACCGGGCGATCGAGCTCGGCCGCCGATAGCGGTAAAGATCTAACGCACGCTGCCAAGCATCACGAGACCGGTTCGCCCCACCGCTGAAACAGGAATGGACGGAGGAAGCTGCCGCGCCGCAGAACGGTCGGACAGTCAATCGCCTCGGCGCCTACAGTGTGACGCCCGGGATCTGTCCGAGAAAGTCCCTTTTACCGAGGTCGACGCCAGCATGACGCAGAATGGCGTAAGTCGTTGCAACATGAAAATAGAAATGCGGAAACACCAGATGCAGCAGATAGTTCTGGCCCGTCAACCGCAGCTCTTTATCCTCGCGTTTCAGGACGATTTCGCGCTCCTCAGTTCCATCGATTTGGTCGTCGGTAAAAGCATTGACGAAATCGAGGGTTCTCGCAATCCGTGCCTTCAGCTCGTCAAATGTTGTTTCGGTGTCGGCATAGCTCGGCACCTCGACCCCTGCGAGCCGGGCGATCGCTCCCTTTGCTTGGTTGGTCGCGATCTGGATCTGCTGAGCTAGCGGAAACATGTCGGGTGCCAAGCGGTAGTTCACCAAGACCGCCGGGTCGATTTGCTTGGCCGTGGCGTGTGTCGCAGCCTTGTCGAGCAGGTTGGTCAGGCTGTTCAATAACTGGACGAAGGTTGGCACCGCTACCTGGGACAGTGAGATTGACATTGCGGATCCCCCCACTTGGTAACGACAGCAGAATAAGCGCGGCTTGCCACCAGCGGAGGCACACAGCCTGCCCCTGAGGATAAGCGCGGCGGCCGCATTGATACGCGAAATCGGAAATATTTTATAGTCGGAATTATTCCTCAGTCGGATGTTTTTTTGAATTTCGATGATCTGAAACCCTGCACCATGGAAATTGAGCTGATCGACCGGGGTCGGCCAGACCATGCAAGGAACTGCCGCATGGCACCGCGCGTGCATTCATCCGGCGCGGACGGTACAAAATCGATGTGAGCTTATCCGCCAGCGGTCGCCATGAAATCCTGGATCCGGTCATTCGTCTGCGCATGCAGCCGTCGCGCGACGGCCGGTCTCGCTCGTGCGATCGACCGTTTCGTCAACCGTTCGGGCCCCGACCCGGCGGTCAATTCGCAATGAGCGCGCGGGTGGGGGCCCATTGCGAATGGGGCCTGGCCGGCGTCGAGGCGCTCCGGGCGCGCGTCGCAGTCCTGGTGATCGTCGACGTGCTGTCCTTCTCGACGGCGGTCGACGTCGCCGTGTCGCTCGGCGCCTCGGTCATTCCGTTTCCACTCGGCGACGCGGCCGCGGCCCGCGCGGCGGCCGAGGCGGCCGGCGCCGTTCTCGCCACACCCCGGCGGGCAATCGGCGGGCAATACAGCCTGTCGCCGGCCAGCCTGGTCGGCATTCCGCCCGGCACGCGGCTGATGCTGCCGTCGCCGAACGGCGCGCGCCTGTCGCTCGCCGGCGGGACGACACCGGTCCTGGCCGGCTGCTTCCGGAATGCCGGCGCCGTGGCACAGCACGCCGAGGCGCTGGCCCAAGGCGGCGCCATCGGCGTGATTCCGGCAGGCGAGCGCTGGCCCGACGGCAGCCTGCGTCCGGCGATCGAGGATTGGCTCGGCGCCGGCGCCATCCTGGATGCGCTCGACCGCACGCTCTCGGCCGAAGCGCGCATCGCGCGCGACGCTTATCGCTCCGTCGGCATGGACCTGCCGACGCTCGTGCAGGAATCACTATCGGGCCGGGAGCTGATCCACGGCGGCTTCCCGGCGGACGTCGAGATCGCGCTCGATTTCGACATCAGCCAGACGGTGCCGGTCCTGGTGGACGGCGCCTATCGGGCGGGTTGAGCGGAACCGACCGCCAGCCCGCCCGAAGGGCCGCATTCGCCCGTGTCGCGCCTACTCAGTGCGAGACGAGCTTGCGATAGAGGTGCCAGGTTGCGTGGCCCAGCACCGGCATGATCACGATCAGGCCGACGAAGGCCGGGATCGAACCCACGAACAGGCCAACCGCGACGGTGAGACCCCAGAGCGCCATGGGCACCGGGTTCGCCATCATGGCGCGCATCGAGGTCCAGATCGCCGTGTCGACACCGACCGGGTGGTCGATCAGGAGCGGGAAGGCAATGGCGCCCAGGGCCAGGACCATGACCGCGAACAGGAAGCCGACACCCATGCCGACGCCGATCATGATCCAGCCGGCACCAGTCGTGAACATGTCATGCACGAAGGCCGTCATCGAGATCGGCGGCTCCGGCCCGAGCGTCACCATGTAGATCGTCTCGGCCGCGACCAGCCAGGCGATGTAAACCATCATGACCAGGAAGCCCAGCACGGCGATGGCGCCCCAGGAGGGTGAGGTGAACACGCCGAACGCATCGGACCAGCCGTTCGAAATGCCCTGCTCGCGCCGGCGGCTCATTTCGTAGAGCCCGACACCGGCGAACGGGCCGACGAGCGCGAAGCCGGCGGCCAGGGGGAACAGCAGCGGGATCAGGCCCGTGCCGAGGGCGGCCCGGGCGAGCACGACACCCAGGATCGGGTAGATGATGGACAGGAATACGACGTCGGTACGATAGGCTTTGAAGTCTTCGAAGCCGAGCCGGATCGCGTCCCTTAGATCGGCCGTCGTGATGTGGTGGATTTCCGTCCGGAGCGCGTCGAGATCTTCCGTCGGATGATAGACTGCGTGGCTGGCGTGCTCCACGATATCGGATGCGAGCTTGACCTGTGACATGCCCCATTCGACGGGGTTACGGATGGTCATGAGGCTTCCTCCCGAACCAGGGTTCGAGGGGTCGCGGAGGGGGCCGTTGGGACCGCTTTGGGTCCGGCGCCGGTCGCTTGTTACCGCAACCCAACACGAAAAAGCATACGCCGACCGCATCCCGCGTCAATCTTGGCGGGATGCGGCCGTTTTCGGGTCGGCTTCTGCGGGTCTTTTCGTCGGGTCTTGGGGCGGACTCAGGCCGGGCCGCGTCGGCCGACCGTGAACATCAGCTTCGGAATCGCCTCGCGCAGTGCTGCACGCAGCGCCGGCTCGTCGGCCGCGGCGGCTTCCGCCAGGATGCGGCGCGGCGCACGCTGGACGATGCGGGCGCGGGCCCGCCCGTCCGGGCCGGCGCCGATCTCGGCAAAGATCTCCGATGGCTTGGCGCCGCGGACCGCCCGCTGGAACTGCACCTGGCCGACGCCGTCGTCGAGGTCGTAGACCGGCAGCTGCGGCCCCTTGGCGTCGTCGGCGTGATCGGGCTCGACCGCCTGCTCGTGCGCCACGACGGCCCGATGACGGTTCAAGGTGAGGGACACGATCCGGTCGGGCGTGAGGTCGGTCTGGAACTGGATCTCCCAGGTCTCCCCGCTCGACGACAGTTCGGCGATCAGCGCGAACAGGTCGTCGCAGTCGCTCTCGTGCGAGCAGGTGACGAAGCCCAGGCGGCCGTCCTGGTCGACGACCCGGTCGTCTTCCTCCGGAAAGCCCAGCGCATCGAGCGCGTTGGACATGGCGCGGATCGAGGCGACGAGGACCGTGGTCACATGCAGTGGCGCCGGCGCGGCATCGGCCCCGGTCGAGCTATGGTCGGAATCGCCGTTCGTCATTTTCTTCATCTCGAGTTCAAGCAACGGAACAACCCGTGAAACCCGACCCTAGCCGAGCCGGGCCGCCAGTCCAATGGATTGATGTCCAACCGATTGATGCGGCGGGCATGCTCTCCTGCCCCACCCGTCGTTCACGCGCATGTGGGCCTATCCATGGGGGCCTATCGCCGCACGTCCACCATCGAGGCGGTCGTGAGGTCGACGTCGAGCAGGTCGGCACCGATCAGGTTGGCGCTGTCGAGCCGCGTGCCGGCGAGCTTCGCCCCCCGGAGCTTGGCCGCAAGGAAGTTGGCGGGCCAGTGCCGGCCAGTCGGCCGGCGTTTCGCATCGAGGATCTCGGCAGGCCCCGCGTCGGCATTCGAGAGATCGACGCCGCGTAGGTCGGCGGCCTTGAACATGGCGCCCTTGAGGATGGCGCCCGAGAGGTCGGCGCCGGCCAGCACGGCATCGGTGAAGTCGCAGAGCGTGAGCGTCGCCCCCTTGCACGGCACGCGCGTCAGGTTGGCGGCCTTGAATACGGCCGCCGACAGGTCGTAGCCGGTCAGATCGAGCGAACGCAGGTCGAGTCCGGTGAAATTGCCCTGGGTACCCTCGACACCGTTGGTCGCGACCCATTTGCGGTGATCTGCGATCATCCGGTTCACGTCGCGCTGCGCCTCGCTCTCGAGCCGGGCAATACTGCCGATCGTGCGCACCATGTTGGCGCCCTCGAGCTTCGAGTTCTCGAGCGCCGCATCGGTCAGGTTGGCACCCGCGAGATCGGCGCCGGTAAGATCGGCCCCGGTAAGGTCGGCGCCCGTAAGGTCGCTGTTGCGCAGGTCGGCCTTGCGGAAGTCGATGTTGCGCAGATTGGCGTTCGTCAGCGTGACGCCGCGGAACACCGAGCCTGCGGCATGCGCGTTGCTGAGGTCGGCGCTCTTCATGTCGGCACCCTCGCGGCTGCCGAACGGCCGGTTCATCTTCTCCTCTTGCGGGCCGCCGGCGTCGAACAACACTCCGCCCGAGAGATCGGCGTCGGTGAAGTCGGCCTCGACCAGCGTGGCGCCGCGGAAGCTCGAGCCGCGCAAGTCGGCCTTCTGGAACTTGGTACGCCGCAGCGTCGCCTGGTCGAAATCGGCGGCGAACAGGTCGGCTTCCGCGAAATTGCCGTCGGAAAAATCCGCCGCGACGAAACGGGAGCCCGGCAGGCGCGCCTTGCGGAAGTCGCAGTGGGCGAAGCGGATGCCGGAAAAATCAATCCACGGTTGATCGAGCCGAATGCCGCCGGTCCGCCGATTCAGCCAAAGCGCATGCGCCTTGAGCGCCTCAACCAAATTGCGCGCCATCCCCGTCCCGCTCGCCAATCCCGCTTGCCTGTGACGGCCGCGCCGCGGCCGATCGAGCAGCGAATACTAAGCGGTCAGGCGGCGTTTCGCACCATCGCTTTTTAAAAAAGGCGGCGGCTAATCGTCGAGCTCGCTGTCCCAGTAGAGATAGTCGAGCCAGCTGTGGTGGTAGTCGCGATAGCGCAGGTCCGGCGCCTTGCGGTTGAGCGCGGTCTTGGACGGGCGGACCGGCTCCTTCAAGAGCGGCATGCCGGCCTCGCGCGGCGTGCGGTTTGCCTTCACGTGGTTGCAGTGCCCGCAGGCGGCGACGACATTCTCCCAGCTCGTCCGCCCGCCGCGTGAGCGCGGGATGACATGGTCGAAAGTCAGCACCTCGGTCGGGAACTCGTCGCCGCAATATTGGCAGGTGAATTCGTCGCGCAGGTAGATGTTGTAGCGCGTGAAGGCCGGGAACCCGTCGATCTTCTTGTAGTGCTTCAAGGCCACCACGCTCGGCACCGACATGGCGCGGCTCGGCGAGCGGGCCTGCACGTCGTAGTTCGCGACCAGCGCCACCCGGTCGAGCATGAGGGCGGTCAGCGCGTCGCGCCACGACCACAACGACAGCGGATGATAGGACAACGGCCGATAATCCGCGTTCAGCACCAGCGTCTGCAGATTCATCATGCGCAGGCCTCCATCCCGAACGCCGTCATACCAACGCCCGATAAAAACAAAGCGGACAAAACAAAACGGCCAAACTCGCGTTTGGCCGTTGCAACAGACTGACGATGCCGCTCGCGACTAACGACGCGGACACTCGAACTCTCATGAAGACTTTGGACCGGCCGGAACGCCTGGTGAGAGCGGGCATGGGCGCCGTCGCGGATCTCGTGCCAGGAGGCAAGGCCGGCGATGGCGACGGCGGAGCCGGTGCGGAGCGAACGGAACCCTCTTCCCGCCCGTCTCGTCTTTACGTCGGGGTGAAGAGCCTGGCCGATCACTCTCTCGTCAAGCACCGTCGCGAACCTCTCCGCGCGCTGTCGCCACAACGGCTTCTTAGCACGGATTTGTGACGGTTTCATATGGGCCGATCGCTACCGGCGGCAAAAAAGCACAACCGACACACAAGAATTTGTCGTTGGGACGCAACCGACCCGCTAATTCTGCGATCAGCCCGGCTGCCGCAGATGACGGACGAGGAACTGGGCGGCGGCGTTGAAGCCCGGCCCGTCGATGCCGTGGCCGAGGCCGGGCCGGCGCAGCGTCTCGGCCGCGATGCCGGCGGTGGCAAGGCCGCTCGCCGCGGCGGCCATCGCCGGGAACGGCACGACCGGGTCGGCATCGCCATGAATGAGCAGCACGGGTGGGTTCGAGCGATGCTCGGCCGCGAGCCGTTCAGGCGCCACGAGTGCCCCTGAGAAACCCACGATCGCGGCCGGCCCGGGCGAGAGGCGCGGGCCGACATGGAGCGACATCATGGTGCCCTGGGAAAAACCCAGAAGGGCGAGCCGGCGCGCGTCGAGCCCGCGCGCCGCCAGCTCCGTCTCGAGGAACGCCGCCAGGACCGGCGCTGCCCGGTCGGCACCCGCCGCCATCACCGCCGGCGTGCGTTCCTGGAGCGAAAACCATTGATAGCCGTAGGGCGCCATGTCGCACGGCTCCGGCGCGTTCGGCGCGATGAAGGCCGTATCGGGCAGCAGCGGCGCCAGGTGATCGGCAAGCTCGATCAGGTCCTGCCCGTCGGCGCCGAGCCCGTGCAGCAGCACCACGAGCGACGTGGGCTTGCCGCCCGATGCAGGAGGGCGGCTCGGACCGGTCAGCGGCAGGGACATGGGGACGGGCTCCTCAAGGATGGGCTCTCCAGGGCATAGCCGACTTGGCCCGTGCCTGCCAACCCCGGGGGTGGGCAAGTCGGCGGGCAAGTTGCTGCGACCGTCCCCGCTCGGCTAAGGTCCGCCCCATGCCCACCACCCGCTTCGCGCCCAGCCCCACGGGCTTCCTTCATATCGGCCACGCGCTGTCGGCACTCTACACGCGCGAGCAGGCGGGACCCGGCGGGCGCATGCTGCTCCGGCTCGAGGATATCGACCAGACGCGCTGCCGGCCGGAATATGCCGCCGCGATCGAGGAGGACTTGGCCTGGCTCGGGCTCGACTGGCCCCGGCCGGTGCGCGTGCAGTCCCGGCATTTCGCAGACTATGCCGCCGTGTTGGCCGGCCTCCGCGCGCGCGGCCTCGTCTATCCGTGCTTCTGCACGCGCAGCACGACCCAGGCCGAGGCGGCAGGCGCCGTCGCGGCGCCGCATGGGTTGGGTCCGGTCTACGCCGGCACCTGCCGGCATCTGTCGGCAAGCGAGCAAGCCGACCGGATCGCCGCCGGCATACCGCACGCACTTCGGCTCGACGTGGCCAAGGCGCAGGCCGAAACCGGGCCGCTCACCTGGCGCGACCTCGACCGCGGCACGATCGCAGCCGCCCCGGAACGGCTCGGCGACGTGGTGCTGGCGCGCAAGGATTGCCCAACCAGCTATCACCTGTCGGTCACATGGGACGATGCGCTGCAGGGCGTCGAGCTGGTCACGCGCGGCGAGGACCTGATCGAGGCGACCCATGTCCATCGGCTGCTGCAGGCGCTGCTGGGCCTGCCCGTGCCGGTCTGGCGCCACCATCCTCTGCTGCTCGACGCCCACGGCAAGCGCTTCGCCAAGCGCGACAAGGCGCCGACGCTCCGCGCGATGCGCGAGGCCGGCAAGACGCCCGCCGAGGTACGGGCGCTCGCGGGGTTCTGAGCACTATTAACAGCCCCTCTCCGCCCCGGCGGAGAGGCAGGGTGAGGTGGGGAACGCGCGAATTCAGCGGTGGTCGAACGGCTGCTCGATTGGGGTTCTCGAAGGCGAAAGCGCTGGAATCCCCCGCCTCACCCAACCTCTCCACCCCCGGGGGTGGAGAGGGGAATCACTTCACTGCCCGCCTTTGACCAGCCCGCCGCGCAGGCCCTCAATCAGGGCCAGGTAATCCTTGTCCTCGGGCACGATCAGGCCGTGGCGGAGGCCGAAGTCGATCAGCACGAGGTTGACGTTGAACTTGAACGCGTCGGTCTCGCGCACGAGGCGCAGGCATTCCGAGACCGGGAGCACGCGGAAATCCTCGATCTCGCCGTCGGTGTTGCGCGGGGTGAACTCGGCCGGCGTCTCGATATCGTAGAGGAACAGCACGTCGTCGCGCATGCCCTCGGGCAGCTCCATGCGGTAGCGCACGGCGCCGACCGCGCGCGCCCGGGCGATGAGCGCCGCCGGCATATCCGCCTCCTCGGCCGCTTCCTTGACGAGCGTCTCCCAGGCGCCATAGCCCGAGCCCATGCCGCCCGCGACCAGATTGTCGAGCTGGCCCGGCGCGATCTTCTTGTCCTTGGCGCGCTTGCCGATCCAGAGCTTAGGCCCATCCGTACCGGGTCGCCAGCCGTTCAGATGCACGCCGTAGGACCGTGTGCCGAAGAACGGGATGGCGCCGCGGTCGAGCTCGAACAGGAGCGGCCCGCCCCAGCCGTCGGTGATCGCGAACAGCTCATCGCGCCGCTTGTCGGCATGGCCCGCGCGGATGAGCTCGTCTGTCACCTCATGGAGCGCCGCCGTGCGGCCGGCCGGCGTCACGAGCGTCTCGGCGAAGGCGATGCCGTCGGCGGTGACGTGGAAGATGCGCGGGAAGGCCGCGAGCGCATTCGCGCGGTCGCGGCGCACGAAGCCGACGCGGCGGCCGTCGAGCATCAGGGGCAGGAAACGGGTGGGGTCGAAGCGGTTGCAGGCTTCGAGATGACGCAGATAACTCATGGCCGGCGAGACTAGCCGCTCATCCGGCCGGGTCAAGCGACCTTACGCCCCTGCCGTCCCGGCCTAGAAATACAGCCGCGTGCCGAGCAGGAAGGCGAGCCCGACCGCGGCGGCGCACGGCAGCGCCGCGGCGAAGAGCAGGGCAAGCGGCCGGGTCGGCTTCTTGCGGGCGAGCCGGCCCAGCGCCGGCAGCCGATCCGCGATCTCGGGCGCCCAGAAGGCGAGCGGCAGCGGCAGGAGCGCCCAGGGCGCATGGAGCGCGCCGCGCGCTTCAGCGACCATCAGTCCGGTAAAGCCTGTCGCCAGCACGGCAATGGTCGCCGGGCCGACGCCCGCCCGGCCGAGCGGCCAGGCCCAGACGAGGCTGCCGAGGCAGGCGCCGGCGAGTGCCAGCGCCAGATCGCTCGTTCCGGCGGCATGGCCGAACAGGGCGACGAAGGCGAGTGCCAGTGCTGCGAGGCCGGTGACCGCAATGGGCGTCGCTCCGGGGCCGAGCGCCGCTAGCCTGAGCGCCGCAGCAGCGGCGATCGCGCCATAGACGACGATCGTCAGGAGTTCCTCGACGGTCGGCGCCATCAGCTGCCGCCAGCCCGTGAGCCAGACGACGGCGAACAGCGCGCCTGCGAGGCCGAGGAATTTCGTAAAGCCGGGCCCGGCGCCGACGAGGGCCGTGATGAGCCCGACGCCCAGCGCCAGCGCCACCGCCTCGCCCAGCTGGTGATAGGCGACGTTGCCGAGGAACGGCAGGCCGCCGGTCACCGCCCAGAAGCCGGCGAGGAAGCCGATGCCGAGCCCAGCCTCGGCCAGCCGCATGTCGCCCTTCTTGCCGCGCAGCGTGCGGATCAGCCCGGTGGCGCCGCACGCGGTGAGCGCCGGCAGGGCGAGGGCCGAGACAACCGGCGAAAGCAGCATGGGGGGCTCGAATCCCGACTAGCGATAAAGGCCTGAGCGGCATAGCCTGTCGCTCGGCGTGGCGAAAGATGTCATCGCCCGACCGATCGTTTTGGTTCCGAAACAGCCCTCGGGAAATCAGTTACCATGACCGCAAGCGCAACGCCTGTCCGGGTCCGCGACATCGAGGCGGCGGCCGGCCGGATTGCGGGCCATGTCCGCGAGACACCGATCCTCGCCCTCGAATCGGGCGCCTTCGACATCGCGGCGCCGATCGTACTCAAGCTCGAATCGCTGCAGCATTCCGGCTCGTTCAAGGTGCGTGGCGCGTTCAACAGCCTGCTCACGCTCGGCGTGCCCGCGGCCGGCGTCATCGCCGCGTCCGGCGGCAATCATGGTGCTGCCGTCGCCTATGCCGCGGGCCGGCTCGGCCATCGGGCCGAGATCTTCGTGCCCGAGATCTCCTCGCCGGTGAAGGTTGCGCGCCTCAAGGACTATGGCGCAATCGTCCACCAGACGGGCGCCAACTATGGCGAGGCGCTGGCGGCTTCGCGCCGGCGGGTCGAGGAGACCGGTGCGCTCACCATCCACGCCTACGACCAGGCGGAAGTGCTGGCTGGCCAAGGCACGGTCGCGCGCGAGTTCGAGCGCCAGGCGACGGCTATCGGCGGCGTCGACACGCTGCTGGTCGCGGTCGGCGGCGGCGGGCTGATCGGCGGCATGGCGGCCTGGACCGGCGGCCGCATGAGCGGGCCGCGGCTGAAGCTGGTCGCAGTCGAGCCCGAGCGCTGCCCGACGCTGCATGCCGCGTTTGCCGCCGGCTCGCCGGTCGATGTCGAGGTCGGCGGCCTCGCCGCCGATTCCCTGGGCGCCACGCGCGTCGGCACGCTCATGTTCCCGATCGCCCAGCGCGCGGTCGACGATGTCGTGCTGGTTCCGGACGAGGCGATCAGACAAGCACAATTGGCGCTCTGGAGCCGGCTGCGCCTCGCAGTCGAGCCGGGTGGCGCCACGGCGCTCGCGGCGCTCCTCGCCGGCCGTTACCAGCCCGCGCGCGGCGAGCGCGTCGGCGTGCTGCTGTGCGGCGGCAACGTCGACCCCGCGACGCTCGCCTGAACCCTATCCCCCTCCCCAACCCTGAAGGAGCGTCCCCATGTTCGCCGTCATCCTGAGCTATGTCCGCCCGCTCGAAGAAGTCGACCAGGCGCTGGCCGCTCATCGCGCCTTCCTCGCCGATTTCTACGCCGCCGGCTTCGGCATCGCGTCCGGCCGCCAGGTGGGCCGCACCGGCGGCGTGATCATCGCGACGGCGCCGAGCCGGGCGGCGCTCGAGGCTGAGCTCGAGAAGGATCCGTTCAAGGTCAAGGGCCTGGCGCAATACGACATCTACGAATTCACGCCGACCATGACCCATCCGGCTCTGAAGGGCGTCGTCAACTGACCCGATAATTCCCCTGGGTCGGCCGCTGCCGGCGCACGCCGGTAGCGGCGCCCGAATCAACGAGGTACCCTGATGTCGTACAAGCTGCCGTTGCGGCAGCGGGGCGGCCGTTGCGGCCGAACGATAAAATCAGGGGAGGACCTCGATGCCCGCCTTTGCGAAGGCCGCGGCCGTGCTCGGCCTCGGCGCGCTGCTCTTGGCGCCTGTTGCCGCTCGGGCGCAATTGCTCGTCGTCGGCAATGACGAGAAGCTGGTCTGGGACGATGCCGGCAAGGCGGTCAACAAGCCGCCCGGCAACGATACCGTGACCATCCTCGACATCGCCAAGCCGACGACACCCGCGACCATCGCCACGCTCAAGCTCGAGAACACCGTGGTCGGGCCGCCGACCAACCTCATGATCACGCCGGACGAGCGGCTGGCGCTGGTCGCGAATTCACTCCACTGGGTCGACGACGGCAATGGCGGCTGGAAGGGCGTGCCCGACACCAAGCTCTATGTCATCGACCTCAAGGCAAAGCCGATCGCGCTCATCGCCACGGTGGACGTCGGCAAGCAGCCCTCGGGCCTCGCGATCAGCCGCAAGGGCGACCTGTGCCTGATCGCCAACCGCGCCGACAATACGGTGAGCGTGCTGTCGATCGCCGGCTCCGAGGTCAAGCTGATCGACACGGTGGCGCTGGCACCGGCCGGTGCGCCCAACCAGCAGCTTTCCGCCGTCGCGATCACGCCCGACGGCAAGCAGGCGCTGGTCGTCAAGTCCGCGGCCAACAGCGTGGCGCTGCTCAAGATCGACGGGCAGAAGGTCAGTTACACGAACTACGACATGACCGTCGGCGTCTTTCCGTACAACGTCCAGATTCCGCCGGGCGGCCATATCGGCATCGTCAACGTCAACGGCGGCAGCGGCGCGTCGGACGGCCAGGTCGACACGGCGGCGATCATCGACATGGAGGCGGCCCCGCCGCGGGTCATCGATCAGGTCGTGATCGGCGACGGGCCGGAGGGCCTGGCCGTCAGCCCCTCCGGCAAGCTCGCGATTTCCGTCATCCTGAACGGCAACGGCAATGTGCCGAAGGCCGCCTTCTTCCACCACGACCATGCCTATCTCGCCATCCTCAAGATCGACGGCAAGAAAGTGACGAAGGTCGGCGAGGCGCCGGTCGGCCAATTGGCCGAGGGCATCGCCTTCAGCCCGGACGGCAAATATCTCTATGTCGGCAACTACCTCGACACCGATCTCGCGGTGTTCCGGGTCGACGGCACGAAGCTCACCAAGGTCGGCGCCAACATCAAGACGCCGGGACAGCACCCCGCCTCGATGCGCGGCAGCACGCCGTAGCGGCCCTCATCATGACGTCAGAGTGTTGAGGCATCTCCTCACGCCGCGAGCTCGCCGGTCTCGTCGATGAGCTCGACGATGTCGGCGATGATGCGGGTGAGATCGTAGTCCTTGGGCGTGTAGACCCGGGCGACGCCGGCGGCCTTGAGTGTCGCCGCGTCCTCGGGCGGGATGATGCCGCCGACCACGACCGGCACGTCGTCGATGCCGGCCGCCTCGAGGCCCTTCATCACCTCGCCGACCAGCGCCACGTGGCTGCCGGACAGGATCGACAGGCCCACGACATGGACGCTTTCCTCGAGCGCCGCATTGACGATCTGGGCCGGCGTGAGGCGGATGCCCTCGTAGACGACCTCGAAGCCGGCATCGCGCGCCTTGAGCGCGATCTGCTCGGCGCCGTTCGAATGGCCGTCGAGCCCGGGCTTGCCGACCAGCATCTTCAAGCGCCGGCCGAACCGGTCCGACACGGCGGCGACCCGCTCGCGCACCGGCTTCAGCGCGTCCTTGGGCGCCGCGGCGCCGCCGGTCGCGGACGCCGCGGCGACGCCGGTCGCCGCCCGATATTCGCCGAACACCAGACGCAGCGTTCCGGCCCATTCGCCGGTCGTGACACCCGCCCGGGCCGCCGCGATCGACGGTTCCATGATGTTGCCGCCGTCCGCCGCAACCTGGCGCAAACGATCGAGCGCCGCCTGGACCGCCTGGCCGTCGCGCGCCGCGCGCCAGGCCGCGAGCCGCCCGATCTGCTCCTGCTCGACCGCCGCATCGACCGTCAGGATGCCGGCATCGCCCTCGGCGACCAGCGGCGAAGGGGCGGTCTCGGTGAAGCAATTGACGCCGATCACCGACTGCTCGCCGCTCTCGATCGCAGTGAGGCGCCGGGCGTTCGATTCGACGAGGCGCTGCTTCATGTAGCCGCTCTCGATCGCGGCGACGGCGCCGCCCATGGCCTGCAGCCGGTCGAACTCGGCCATCGCCTCGCGCGCCAGTTCCTCGACCTTGGCCGCAACCACGGGTGAGCCGTCGAACAGGTCGCCATATTCGAGCAGGTCAGTCTCGTGGGCCACGATCTGCTGCAGGCGCAGGCTCCATTGCTGGTCCCAGGGCCGGGGCAGGCCCAGCGCCTCGTTCCAGGCCGGCAGCTGCACGGCGCGGGCACGGGCGTTCTTCGAGAGCACGACCGCCAGCATCTCGAGCAGGATGCGATAGACGTTGTTCTCCGGCTGCTGCTCGGTCAGGCCCAGCGAATTCACCTGCACGCCGTAGCGGAAGCGGCGGAAGCGCTCGTCGGCGATGCCGTAGCGCTCACGAGCGAGCCGGTCCCAAAGCTCGGTGAACGCGCGCATCTTGCACATCTCGGTCACGAACCGGATGCCGGCATTGACGAAGAAGCTGATGCGGCCCACGACCTGGCCGAATTCCGAGTCCGGCACCTGGCCCGAGGCCTTGACCGCGTCCAAGACGGCGGCCGCGTTGGCGAGCGCATAGGCCAACTCCTGCACCGGCGTGGCACCCGCCTCCTGCAGGTGGTAGGAGCAGACGTTCATCGGGTTCCATTTCGGCAGTTCCCGATAGGTAAACGCGATCACGTCGCCGGTCAGCTTGAGGCTCGGCCCCGGCGGGAAGATGTAGGTGCCGCGCGAGAGATATTCCTTGAGGATGTCGTTCTGCGTCGTGCCCTGCAGCGCCGCCCGCTTCGCCCCCTGCTCCTCGGCGCAGGCGATGTAGAGCGCCAAGAGCCAGGGCGCCGTCGCATTGATCGTCATCGACGTGTTCATGCGCTCGAGCGGGATGCCGTCGAACAAGGCCCGCATGTCGCCCAGATGGCCGACCGGCACGCCGACCTTACCGACCTCGCCCTGCGCCAGCACATGGTCGGCGTCGTAGCCGGTCTGGGTCGGCAGGTCGAACGCGACCGAGAGGCCGGTCTGGCCGCGTTGCAGATTCGTGCGATAGAGCGCGTTCGATGCGGCCGCCGAGGAATGGCCGGAATATGTCCGGATCAGCCAGGGCTGCTCCCGCCCAGCCTGAGCTGCGTTCTGAGCTGCGTTCTGTGCTGCATTCGGTCCGCACTTGTCCTCGCTCATCCGGCCCTCCCCTCGACCTTGCAACCTATTGTGGCGACGCGGGTTTTATATTGTCACACGACTGCTCGACGTTGCTGCCTGCCGCAATTTCCTGTAACGGCGCAATTTTAGTAATAAAAGAACCCACAGCAGGAACCATGAGTAATATTCCGTCGTTTTGTGCATTGCAAACAGATTTCAGTCCGGGCAGGATGCGTTGCAACGAGACAGCGATCAACGGACAAACACCGGGAAAAACCCAAGGTTTCCCGATGGTCGCCAGGAAAAATTCTTGAGAGCGCCTCAAGCGGCGCGACCAGGGTCGAGGAATCGGGAGAAGAGCGATGAGCGGCACGGCCGAAGTCATCAAGCTGCACAATGGCGGGCCTGAAAATGGCACGAGTGCGCAACAAGTGACAAAGGATCTCTACGAAATCGGCGAGATTCCGCCGCTCGGTCACGTGCCGTCGCGCATGTATGCCTGGGCCATCCGGCGCGAGCGCCATGGCGAACCGGAGACCGCGATGCAGGTCGAGGTCGTGCCGACTCCGTCGATCGGCCCGGACGAGGTGCTGGTCATGGTGATGGCCGCCGGCGTCAACTACAATGGCGTCTGGGCCGCTTTGGGCAGGCCGATCTCGCCGTTCGACGTGCACAAGGCGGAATTCCACGTCGCCGGCTCCGACGCGTCGGGCATCGTCTGGGCCGTGGGCTCCAAGGTCAAGCGCTGGAAGGTCGGCGACGAGGTCGTGGTCCATTGCAACCAGGACGATGGCGACGACGAGGAGTGCAACGGCGGCGACCCGATGAACTCGCCCTCGCAGCGCATCTGGGGCTACGAGACGCCCGACGGCTCCTTCGCCCAGTTCGCCCGCGTCCAGGGCCGGCAGCTGATGGATCGGCCGCGCCATCTCACCTGGGAGGAGAGCGGCTGCTACGTGCTGACGCTCGCGACCGCCTATCGCATGCTGTTCGGCCATCGCCCGCATATCTTGCGCCCCGGCGACCATGTGCTGGTCTGGGGTGCGGCGGGCGGCCTCGGCTCCATGGCGATCCAGCTGATCGCGACGGCCGGCGCCAACCCGATCGCCGTCATCTCGGAGGACGACAAGCGCGACTTCGTGATGCAGCTGGGCGCCAAGGGCGTCATCAACCGCAAGAAATTCGACTGCTGGGGCCAGCTGCCCGACGTGGACGACCCGGCGGCCTATGCCGAATACATGAAGAAGTGCCGCGCCTTCGGCAAGGCGATCTGGGATATTACCGGCAAGGGCAACGACGTCGATTTCGTGTTCGAGCACCCGGGCGAGCAGACCTTCCCCGTGAGCTGCTTCGTGGTGAAGCGCGGCGGCATGGTCGTGTTCTGCGCGGGCACCACCGGCTACAACCTGACCTTCGACGCGCGCTTCGTCTGGATGCGCCAGAAGCGCATCCAGGGCAGCCATTTCGCAAACTTGCTGCAGGCGAGCCAGGCGAACCGGCTGGTGGTCGAGCGGCGCATCGATCCCTGCATGTCGGAAGTCTTCTCCTGGGCCGACATCCCGCGCGCCCACACCAAGATGCGCCGCAACGAGCACAAGCCCGGCAACATGGCCGTGCTGGTCCAGGCGAAGCATCCGGGCCTGAAGACGCTCGACGACGCCATCCACGCCTGAGAGGCTTCGAAGCAGCGCCACCCTCACCCCGACCCTCTCCCGCAAGCGGGAGAGGGAGGGACCCGCGGCACGCGGGAGGGTGAGGGTCGTGCCGCCTGTGAACCTGCAAGAGACTGACGCTGATGACCGCAGCCGTTCCCCGTCCTGATTCAACCCCCATTCTGCTGCCCGACCTGCTGGCCCTGACCGCTGCCGCAGTCGATGCGGCCGACCGGCTGGTCCAGGCCGGGCGGCGTGGCGTGGCCTCGCTCGTGGCCCCCGGCGGCGCGGTCGATGCCGACCTGTTGGAGCGGCAGCAGTACGCAGCACACGGCCTCGCCTGGGTCGCCACATACGGCCGGGCGCTCACGGAGATGCGCGCCTGGGCGCTCCGCCTCGAGGCGACTGGGCGCTTCGGCGAACTCGAGGCCCTCATGCTCGAAGCGGCGTTCGGCGAATATCTGGCCCAGCTCGAGGGCGGCGTGCCGCTGAGCCAGGTCGAGATGATCCGCCCGGCCGACCTCGGCATCGCGGAGGACGAGGTCGCCGCTTTCCGCACGCCCGCGGTCAAGGCGCTGATCGCGGCCGGCACCACGGCGCCGGTGCGGCTGCGCATCGCCGAACTGATCCGCGACGGGCTCGACGGCGGCGGCTTCGGCGACGCGGCGCTCGACGACGAGACACTCGGCATGATCCGCGACCAGTTCCGCCGCTTCGGCGCCGAGGCGGTCGAGCCTCACGCCCATGACTGGCACCTGAAGGACGAGCTGATCCCGATCGAGGTGGTGGACCAGATGGCGGAACTGGGCGTGTTCGGCCTCACCGTCCCCGAGGAATACGGCGGCCTCGGCCTCGGCAAGCTCGCCATGTGCGTCGTCACCGAGGAGCTGTCGCGTGCCTATATTGGCGTGGGCTCGCTTGGCACCCGGTCCGAGATCGCGGCCGAGCTCATTCGGCTTGGCGGCACGGAAGAGCAGAAGACCCATTGGTTGCCGAAGATCGCATCGGGCGAGATCCTGCCGACCGCGGTCTTTACCGAGCCCAACACCGGCTCCGACCTGGGTTCGCTCCGGACGCGCGCCCAGCGCAACGGCGATACCTACAAGATCACCGGCAACAAGACCTGGATCACCCACGCGAGCCGGTCGGACCTCATGACGCTCTTGGCCCGCACGGACGCCGGCGAGGCCGGCTATCGCGGCCTCTCGATGTTCCTCGCCGAAAAGCCGCGCGGCACGGGGACGGACCCGTTCCCCGCCCCGGGCATGACCGGCGGCGAGATCAAGGTGCTGGGCTATCGCGGCATGAAGGAATACGAGCTGGGCTTCGACGGCTTCGCCGTGCCGGCCGCCAATTTGCTGGGCGGCATCGAGGGCCAGGGCTTCAAGCAGCTGATGGCGACGTTCGAGAGCGCCCGCGTGCAGACCGCGGCGCGCGCCGTCGGCGTCGCCCAGAACGCGCTCGAGATCGGGCTCAGATACGCGCTCGACCGTATCCAGTTCGGCAAGGCGCTCATCCATTTCCCGCGCGTCGCCGGCAAGCTTGCCTGGATGGCGGTCGAGACCATGGTGGCGCGGCAGCTCACGTATTTCGCGGCACGCGAGAAGGACAGCGACCGGCGCTGCGATATCGAGGCCGGCATGGCGAAGCTCTTGGCCGCGCGCGTCGCCTGGGCCAATGCCGACAACGCGCTGCAGATCCACGGCGGCAACGGCTACGCGCTCGAATACAAGATCAGCCGCGTGCTGTGCGACGCCCGCATCCTCAACATCTTCGAGGGCGCCGCCGAGATCCAGGCCCAGGTCATCGCCCGCGGGCTGTTGGCGGGACGGAATTGAGGTGTCTTCAGAGGTCGATGTGTTCGTCGACAACCGAACCGGTTTTCGCTTCGTACTCGTTCCAGCTCTCTATCGCCTGGTCTACCGCGGCCTCTCGTTCCTTCAGGAATTCGGCCAGCATACGTTCGACGACCCCGGACAGATCCTTGTCAAACACCGTCACCTTGGACACGAGGTCGCCGTTGAGCGATAGCGTGATCGCTCGCTTGGGTGCGTCAGCCCGATAGCCGAATGCCATGTCTCACCTCAGAGCGCATTATAAGCGTGTGATCGGCAGCTGTCTGCCGGCGCCCCTCACACCCTCACTCTCCCAGCCTCGCGGCTGGGCCCCGCCCTCTCCCGCAAGCGGGCGAGGGAAGTCTGTGCTCCTTCTCCCGCTTGCGGGAGAGGGTCGGGGTGAAGGTGCCGAAACCGGAAAGGCTCGCGCCGACCTAAAACACCCCCGCCCCCAGCATCGAGAGATGCAGCGTTTCGAGTGGGTCGTAGCTGATCACACGCAGCGCCGGCAGTTGGGCGTCGATCGGCGCGAAGCCGGGGGCGAGCGCCTCGACGGCGCCGGCCAGGCTGAGCCCATCCAGGTTCTGGGCGAGCGCCACATGCGGGATCCAGTTGCCGGTCTCGTAGAACGGCCAGCGGTGCGGTGCCAGGTCGGCGAAAGCCATATGGAACCGCTCGTGCAACGCCAAGAGGGCGGGGCCGACGATCGGCGCCAGGTAGAGAGTGCCGCTCGGGCCGCCGAACACGCCCAGGCTGCCGAGCCGGATCGTCGGCGGCACTTCGGCCGCAGCCCAACGGTCGAGCCGGGGCGCCAGATCCGCGAGATAGACCGTCTCATAAGCGGCGAGCGCCATGTGCGGGCCGAGACCGGCTTGGCTATAGGTCTGGCGATAGCTCGGCAGCCCGGCGCTGTGCTCGAGCGTGCCGGCGAGCCAGTCCAGCACAGTGGCGGCACTCGGATCGAGATCGAGGACGACAGCGACGGTCACGGAATGCCCCGGTCAGCGTCGCAGCATGGCGGCGGGAAGCCGGAAAGGTTCGACGGACGGCAAACGCATCGGCAAGGCTCGGTCGCTGCTTCGGGCGGGCGCACCAGCATAGGGCGAAGCCCCGCCCGCGCAAAGCGCCAGAGCACTATGGACCAGAGCACTGTGGACCAGAGCACGATGGAGAGCACTATGGGCGCGGGCGGTGCACGCGACTATAGTCCGCCGGATGCACACGAT
This sequence comes from Aliidongia dinghuensis, assembly GCF_014643535.1. NCBI lineage: Bacteria > Pseudomonadati > Pseudomonadota > Alphaproteobacteria > Rhodospirillales > Dongiaceae > Aliidongia > Aliidongia dinghuensis. Next base: position 209,240 of record NZ_BMJQ01000015.1, read on the forward strand.
TCTTGTTTTCGGCATCATCCTTGCCGCCCTCGCCACCCTGGCCGTGCTCGTCCGGGGGATCATCCAGATGTTCCGCGGCAACGACCCGCGGCGCTCGAACAAGTACATGCAGATGCGCGTGGTGCTGCAGTTCCTGGCGCTGATCCTGGTCGTGCTGTTCATGACCCTGTTCCGGCAATGAGTTCGATGGGCGGGAGTTCGATGGGCGGAAGCATGCCATGGTCACGCTGAATCGCATCTACACGCGCGGCGGCGACAAGGGCGAGACTTCGCTCGGCGACGGTCGGCGCGTACCGAAGCACGCGACCCGGGTCGAGGCCTACGGCACGGTCGACGAGGCCAATGCCGCGATCGGCCTTGCCCGGCTCCATGCGGCGGAGCACCCGGAGGCGGACGCCATGCTGGCGCGCATCCAGAACGACCTGTTCGATCTGGGCGCCGATCTCTGCACGCCGGAGGACGGGCGGAAAAGCGCGGGCGCGCTCCGCATCGTGGCGGCCCAGGTCGACCGGCTCGAGCGCGAGATCGATGCCATGAATGCGAAGCTCGCCCCCCTCAAATCCTTCATCCTGCCGGGCGGCACGCCGCTCGCCGCCACTCTGCACCTGGCGCGCACGGTGACGCGCCGGGCCGAGCGACTGGTGACCGAGCTTGCAGAGGCCGAGCCGGTCAATCCTGAGGCGGTCAAGTACTTGAACCGCTTGAGCGATCACCTGTTCGTGCTGAGCCGCCACGCCAACGACGACGGCGCCCGCGATGTCCTGTGGGTGCCGGGCGGCAACCGATGACGTCAGATTCTTTTCCCCCGTCATCCCCGCGCAGGCGGGGATCCAGGGTTGCCGCAATGACTGTTGCCGCCAGACGCAGTTCGTCGCTCGCCCTGGATTCCCACCTGCGCGGGAATGACGGAAGGGGTGGGCGCCCTGAATTGACTCGCCCCCACCCTCTCCCTATCGTCCGCGGGCCAGAGATGACCCGCGCGATCGGGTTTCGGCCGGCACCCGGCCGGGCCCGCGCGTTCTCAGAGCCGTCGGGGTTCTCCCCGATCAACGATAACCAGCCGCAAGGCCGGGCCGCCTCGCCCTGAGGGCCGCGTCCGGTCGGAGTGAACCGATGAAAGTTCTCGTCGCCGTCAAGCGGGTGGTCGACTTCAACGTCAAGGTCCGGGTGAAGGCGGACCAGACGGGGGTCGAGACCGCCAACGTCAAGTTCTCGATGAATCCGTTCGACGAGATCGCCGTCGAAGAGGCGGTGCGCCTCAAGGAGGCCGGCAAGGCGACCGAGGTGGTCGCGGTCTCGATGGGCCCGGCCCAGGCGCAGGAGACGATCCGCACGGCGCTCGCCATGGGCGCCGACCGCGGCATCCATGTCCAGAGCGATGCCGAGCTGCAGCCGCTCGCCGTCGCGAAGCTCCTGAAGGCGATCGTCGACAAGGAGAGCCCGACCTTGGTCATCGTCGGCAAGCAGGCGATCGACGACGACAGCAACCAGACCGGCCAGATGCTGGCGGCGCTCTTGGGCTGGGCCCAGGGCACGTTCGCGTCCAGGGTCGATCTCAAGGACGGCACGGTCGCGGTCACCCGCGAAGTGGACGGCGGCCTCGAGACCGTCGATCTCAAGCTGCCGGCGCTGGTCACGACCGACCTGCGCCTCAATGAGCCGCGCTATGCCTCGCTGCCGAACATCATGAAGGCGAAGAAGAAGCCGATCGACGCGCTGACGCCCGACGCGCTCGGCGTCGACGTGACGCCGCGCCTCACGACGCTCAAGGTCGAGGAACCGCCGAAGCGCCAGGGCGGCAAGAAGGTGGGCTCGGTCGCCGAGCTCGTGGACAAGCTGAAGAACGAGGCGAGGGTCATCTGATGGCAATTCTGGTCATTGCCGAGCACGCGAACTCGGAACTGAAGCCCGCGACCCTCAACACGGTCGCGGCCGCCACTGCCATCGGCGGCGAGATCCATGTGCTGGTCGCAGGCTCTGCCGCCAGGCCCGCGGCCGACGCCGCCGCCCAGATCGCCGGTGTCGCGAAGGTGCTGCTGGCCGAGGCACCCATCTACGAGCATCGCCTGGCCGAGGACCTGGCCGCCCTCGTCGTCAAGCTCGCGCCCGGCTACAGCCATGTGCTGGCGCCGGCGACCACGTCGGGCAAGAACTTCATGCCGCGCGTGGCCGCCCTCCTCGACGTGGCGCAGGTCTCGGACATCTCGGCCGTCGTCTCGCCCGACACGTTCGTCCGGCCGATCTATGCCGGCAATGCGCTGGCGACCGTGCAGTCGAAGGATGCGGTCAAGATCATCACCGTGCGCACCACCGGCTTCCCGGCGGCGATTGCCTCCGGCGGCAGTGCCGCGGTCGAGCCGATCGAGGCCGCGCCCACGACCGGGCTCTCGCGCTTCGTCGGCCAGGAGCTCTC